>NZ_RZRW01000180.1:0-10048 GCF_003998745.1 Mesorhizobium sp. M7A.F.Ca.US.014.04.1.1
TGGGCCGGCTGCTCGCATTCACGAAACGCGCGCGGATCGTCAGTCTGAAGATGGACCAAAAACGGCCCGCCGGCTGCTGTCAGGCATGATGAACTATTCCGACACATCCATCGCAGCAACTACGCCGTTCCTCAGCCTCGAGAACGTGCGCAAGACCTATCCGGGCGTCGTCGCGCTCGACGGCTTCTCCATGGAGGTCAGGCCGGGCGAGGTCATCGGCCTTGTCGGCGAAAACGGCGCCGGCAAATCGACGTTGATGAAGATCCTCGGCGGCGTCACCAGGCCCGACAGCGGCACGATCACCGTCGACGGCACCGCGCATGACAGGCTCTCCGTCGAAGCCAGCCTGGGATCGGGCATCGCCTTCGTCCACCAGGAACTCAATTTGTTCGAAAATCTGGACGTCGCCGCCAACATCTTCTTCGGCCGCGAACCTTTGCGCGCCGGGCCGCTCAAGCTCGTCGACCGCGCCAAGCTGCGCACCATGGTGGCGCCGCTTTTGAAGCGCGTCGGCGCCAATTTTTCCGCCGACACGCCGGTCGCGACCCTGTCGCTGGCGCAGCAGCAGATGGTCGAGATCGCCAAGGCGCTGTCGATCGAGGCGCGGCTGGTCATCCTCGACGAGCCGACATCCAGCCTGCCGCTCGCCGAGACCGACAAATTGCTCGACGTCATCAAGGCGCTGAAGGCCGACGGCATCAGCGTCATCTTCATCTCGCACCGCCTGCACGAGGTCGAACGCGTAGCCGACCGCGTCGTGGTGCTGCGCGACGGCATGCTGGCCGGCACCTTGCCGAAGAGCGATATCGGCCACGACCAGATGGTCAAGCTGATGATCGGCCGCATGCTGAAGGAGCGCGAGAAGGCCTCGGAAGCGGCGCGTGCGCCCGGCGCCGTAGCACTTGCGGCCAAGGCCATCCGCACCCCTGCCTATCCCGGCCGCCCGGTCGATCTCGACGTCAGGCGCGGCGAAATCCTCGGCCTCGCCGGTCTTGTCGGTTCCGGCCGCACCGAGCTGGCGCGGGTGTTCTTCGGCATCGATTCGAAGCTCGGCGGCGCGCTGGAACTCGACGGCAAGCCGCTTGCGCTGGCTTCCGCGGCCGACGCCGTCGCGCACGGCATCTTCCTGGTTCCGGAAGACCGCAAGCTGACCGGTATCCTGCTCGACCTGTCGATCGCTCAGAACATTTCGCTGCCAAATCTGCCCGCGCATGCGCGCCGCTCCCTGGTGTCCTCAAGCGCCGAGACCTCCACCGCCGAGAAGCAGAAGAAAGACCTCGGCATCAAGGCGCCTTCGGTGCAGACGCGCACCGGCACGCTGTCGGGCGGCAATCAGCAGAAGGTCGTGCTCGGCAAGTGGCTGGCCATGAACCCCAATGTGATGATCCTCGACGAGCCGACGCGCGGCATCGACATCGGCGCCAAGGCGGAAATCTACGGCCTGATGCGCGCATTGGCCGATGCCGGCGTCGCCGTGCTGATGATCTCGTCGGACATGGAAGAGGTGATCGGCGTGTCCGACCGCATCGCCGTCATGCATGAGGGCCAAATCTTCGGCATTCTCGACAAGGACCGGTTCAGCCAGGAAAACGTGCTGCTGCTGGCGGTGGGCAAGCAGCCGAAGTAGTTTTGCCGGGGTCTCGCGCAAGCGCGATCTGCTCAGGCATTGGGGAGAAGACGATGAGCAAGAAAGATCTCGGCCTGCTGATCCTGATCCTGGTGGTCGGGGCGATCGTTGCGATCATCAATCCGCGCTTCCTGCTGCCGATCAACCTCGCCAACACCTCGAACCTGATCGGTCTGTTCGGCATCCTGTCGATCGGCCAGGCCTTCGTCATCATCACCGGCGGCATCGAATTGTCGGTCGGCTCGGTGGTCGCGCTGCTTGGAACGCTGTTCATCGACTTCATCGCCGTGCGCGAGGTGGGCTGGCCGCTGGCCTTCGTGCTGATCCTGTTCCTCGGCGCCATCATAGGCCTGGTGCATGGCTGGCTGATCACAAGGCTCAAGCTGCAGCCTTTCGTCGTCACTTTGTGCGGCCTGTTGATCTACCGCGGTGTCGCCCGCTTCTACACCGCCGACGGCACGGCGGGTTTTGCGTTCGGCCAGAATTTTCCCGAGCTCGAATTCCTGACGGCCGGACGCTCCTATGGCGTGCCGAACAGTTTCATCGCGCTGATCGTTATTTCGATCGTCATGTGGGTGGTGCTGCATCGCTCGGTGTTCGGCCGCTATCTCTACGCCATCGGCAAGAACGAGGAGGCGGCGAAATATTCGGGCATCCGCACCGGCCGTGTCGTCATCGCCGCCTATGTCATCTGCGGTGTGCTGACGGCGCTGTCGGCGATCTATTTCGCCATGTACACGCGCTCGATCTCGCCGGCCAGCCACGGCCAGTTCTACGAACTCTACGCCATCGCCGCCGCCGTGCTCGGCGGCTTCTCGCTGCGCGGCGGCGAAGGCTCGCTGATCGGCGTCATCCTCGGCACGGTGCTGCTGCAGGAGCTGCAGAATCTCGTCAACCTGCTCGGCATCCCGTCCTCGCTCAACTTCGCGGTGATGGGCGGCGTCATCCTCATCGGCGTGCTGGTCGACCAGCAATGGGGCGTGTTCCGGGAACGGCGGCTGATGGTCGACGCCACCCGCAAGGGCGTGGCGGGCCAGGCTGCGGAATAGCTAGCCTAGATCAGGCCCGACATGTCGGAAAAGGCCATCGCCTTGCGCAGCACCTCGGCGAAGCGTTCGCCGGCGGCTTCGCGCGGGCCGCTGTTGTCGATCGAGGTGACGCCGGGCCCGGACAGAGTGACATTGGCGCTGCGTGCCAGCCGCGCCAGCACTTCGCCGCGGGACTCCCGGCCGCGCATCGCCAGACGCTCGGCCAGCACTTCAGGCGAGGCAGTGATCTCGACGACGGCCAGGTTGGCATAGCGTTCGCGCAAGGAGGGGATGATCGCGCGCGACACATTGGCGACAGCGACACGGCCATTGGCGACAGACCAGTCGACATCGGCGGGGATGCCGTAGCGCAAGCCGTGTGCTTCCCAGGAAATGGCGAAGGCGCCATCGGCTTCGGCTTCGGCGAAGGCAGCGTCGGCCAGCGTGTCGTGATCCTCGCTTGCGGCATCGCTCGGCCTGGTGATGACCCGGCGGACGAACTCCAGCCGCGTTTCGTCGGCAAAATGGTTGCGGGCGTAGCCGATCACCGTGTCCTTGCCGGCGCCGCTTGGGCCGACGACGGCGACGAAAACGCCATCGCGGATCGGAAACGTCTCGGCCGAAAGTTCCCGCTCGATCAGTGCCGACACCATCATGCCACCCGGCGTCCCTGCCGCCACACGGTGCGCACGACCGGAACATGGTCGTCGACGCGCACCCGCACCAGATCGGCGCGGCGGCCCTGCTCGATGACGCCGCGGTCGGTCAGTCCAACCGCATCGGCCGGGTTTTTCGAGACCATGGCGACGGCCTGCGGCAGGGAAATGCCTTCGACGACATCGCCGAGGAAGAACGCCGACTGGATCAGGCTGAAGGGAATGTAGTCGGACGACAAGATGTCGAGCAGGCCGTCGCTGGCCAGCGTACGGGCCGAGACATTGCCCGAATGCGAGGCGCCGCGCATGACGTTTGGCGCGCCCATCAGCACACCCATCCCGGCCTCTTTCGAGGCCCTTGCGGCCTCTTCCGTGGTCGGGAATTCGGCAACCCGCACGCCCTGCTCGATCGCTTCGTCGACATGGCCCGATGTGGCGTCGTCGTGGCTGGCCAGCACGATGCCGCGCTCCTGGCAGGCGGCGGCGATCACCGCCCGGTTCGGCGCCGAATTGCGCGCCGATTCGGCCATCCGTTTTTCGCAGAACACCTTGAAGTCGCGATCGGTCAGCTTCAGCTTGCGCTGGTAATAGTAGGCATAGGTTTCGAGATTGACGAACTGGCGCTGGCCTGGCGCATGATCCATCAGCGATGCCAGCTTAACCCGCTCGTCGCCGTCGAAATTGGCGAAAGCCCTGAGGCAGTCGGGTGCCGAAACCTCGCAGCGCAGGTGGATGAAATGGTCGGCGCGCAGACGGTCCTGCTTCACACTGTCCTCGATCGCGTCGGCCAGCTTGCGGATGTCGGCCGATGTCAGGTCGGCGTCTTCGTCCATGCCGACGCGCAAGGCGTCCAGCACGGTGGTGATGCCGGCGGTTGCCACCTGCGCGTCATGGGCGAGCACGGCGGCGATCGGATTCCAGCGCACCTTGGGCCGCGGCGCGTAATGGCCTTCGAGATGGTCGGTGTGCAACTCGACCAGCCCGGGAATAATATAGTCGCCGCCCATATCCTCGCCGATGCGGCCAGAGCCAAGGCTTGCGCCGGCTTCGATGCCGGCGATAAAGCCGTCGCGCAGCACCAGCGAACCTTCGACGATCTCGTCGGCAAGCACGATGCGGGCATTGTGGAGAACAGTCTCGGCGGTCATTTCAGGCAGTCCTTCAGGCGGTTTTTCTGGCCGGGCGGCGCCCGAGCGCGTGATGCGAGAGCACCATGAACGGCGCACCCGGTTCGGTTTCGACAAACAAGGTCAGCGCATCCACCAGCACCTTCTGTTGCAGCACTTCCGCGAACAGGCTGTCGATCGCTGCGCGCAAACGCGGGCTCTCCTGTGACCCCGCCCGGCCGGAGAGCGTCATGTGGAAGCGAAAGGTTTCGAAGACATAGGGGTAGCCCCATTGGCAGAGATTGCGGAACTCGGCCGGCTTCAGCGAATCCGGGCTGCGCCGCTCGATTTCCGCCTCGCTCAGCGGTGCGCGAAACCGGTCGAAGTCGCGCACCACGTCATCGGCGAACCGGTTGAGCGCAGGCACTGGCCCTTCCGGCACCAGTGCGAAGAAGCCGTCGATCTGGCTGACCACGAGACGGGGAATGGTCACCACCGGCGTCACCTCGGCAAAAAGGTCGAGTGCGGCGCGCAGCGAGACTTCCGTCTCGTTGGCAGCCAGGCGGAACGGTGCTTTCAGCGTCGCATGGAAACCATAGCGGCGCGCCGAAGCGGTGTGGAAAGCCACTTCCGCCGCCGACAGGTCGGCCACCGCTTCGACCGGCCTCGTGGCGGCGCCAAACGGGTCGCGGCCCAGCCAGTCGGCGGCGATCCGCGCCAGTGGCTCGTCCTGCCGGGGAGTGAAATAGAGGGCGTAGCGCATGGAAAGTCCTTGTCAGCTTCGCTGCCATAGGTGATTTCCATGACGAATTGACGAAGCCTTGCTGGCTTTCAGGTAACAAAACGCTGCGGCGGGGTCATTAGCCGACGATTTTTTCGTGCTGGACCAGGGGGCGAGTGCTCACGCAGCGACCGATCAGGCCTTCATCAGCCATTCATGCTCGGGCGCATTGTGGAACTTCCACGTCCGCTTCGGTCCTGCCATGACGTTGAGATAATAGAGGTCGTAGCCATGGCAGGCGGCGCAGGGGTGATAACCCCTGGGTACCAGCACGACATCGCCATCCTCGATCGCCATTGCTTCGTCGAGCGCGCGATGGCCGTTCTTGTCGGCGTCGGTGTAGACGCGCTGGAAGGCAAAGCCCTGCGGCGGGTTGAGGCGGTGATAGTAAGTTTCCTCGAGGTAGGATTCAGCGGGCAGATTGTCCTGGTCGTGCTTGTGCGGCGGATAGCTCGACGTATGCCCCCCGGGCGTGATGACCTCGACCACCAGCAGCGAATCGGCCGGCTTGCCCTCCGGCAGGATGTTGGTGACATAGCGCGTGTTGGTGCCCTTGCCGCGCACCTCCTGGCCGAGATCGTCCGGTCCGATGACGCGAACCGGCAGGCCGCCGCCAAGGCCCGGCGCCGAGCAGACCGCGACTTCCAGTTCGGTGTCCGCGGTCACCGACCAGTCCGAACCCTCAGGCACGTAGACCGACCACGGCTTGCCCTCGAAGGGCGACATGCGCTCGCCGAGCAGGCCGAGCTCCTTGCCGCCGGCTGAAGCCTTGCCCTTGCCGGTGACGAACACCAGGCAGACTTCGCGATCCTCCGTCTTGCCGAAGGCGCTCTCGCCCGGCTTCAGCCGATGCAGGTCGAAACCGACATAGGTCCAGCCCGCGCTTTTCGGCGTCACATGGGCGACGCGACCGTGGCCCTTGTCGGCTTTGACGAGCAGCTTCGACATTTTTGTCTCTCCTATCGAAATCTTCGAGATCGGCCGAAGCCTCTCTAACTTCGTCATCCTAGGGCCTAGCAGGAGCGAAGCTCCGTCGCGGAGACCCTCGGATGACGAAGTTAGAAGCACTGGAAGCTAACCGCCGACGCATGCGATCAGTCACTCCTTCGGCTCGGGCCCGACCGGAGGCCTCGCCTCGTCAGCAGGCTTGTAGAGATAAAAAAACTGCCAGACGGCGTAGCCGGCGAAGCCGAGCGCGATCATGCCCCAGAACGGCGTGCCGGTGGCGAACTCGATGATCGACCAGATGACGCAGACCGCGACGACGGCGACACGCCGCCACAAAGGCCGGAAGAAGGGGTGTTCGGAATCTTTCATCGGGCCAATCTACAGCAATCGGCCTCGCCGGGAACCCGTCGCACCAGCCATTGGGAAACTAGACATTTGGAAAGCCTTGCGTCTCGACCGTGTATCCGGCCGCCGTCATGACGCGCATCAATTCCTTGTAGCCCACTTGCGCCATCCTGAGCGGCGGGTTCTTCTTCGGGTCCTGCTCGGCCTCGACCACGAACCAGCCCTCATAGCCATGGTCGGCGAAGCGCTGCACGATGGCGCCGAAGTCCAGCGAACCGTCGCCCGGCACGGTGAAGGCGCCGAGCGCCACCGCGTCGAGGAAGGACTGCTTCGTGCGGTCGAGCTTTTCGATCACCCCCATGCGGACGTCCTTCACATGCACATGGCTGATCCGGGTATGGTGGTTGTCGATGGCGCGCAGCACGTCGCCGCCGGCGAATGCCAGATGGCCTGCATCGAGCAGCAGCGGAATGCCGGCTCCGGAATAGCGCATGAAGGCATCGAGTTCCGGCTCGGTCTCGACCACCGCCGCCATATGGTGGTGGTAGGACAGCGGCATGCCTTGTTCGGCGCACCATTCGCCAAATTCGGTCAGGCGCTTCGCATAGGCTTTCATCTCGTCGTCCGACAGCTTCGGCTTGGTCGCCAGCGGCTTCGAGCGGTCGCGCTGGATCGAACGGCCAACCTCGCCATAGACGATGCAAGGCGCGTTCACCGCCTTGAACAGGTCGATCATCGGCTGGATGCGATCCTTGTTGTCGGCCATCTCCCCATCGACCAGCGTGCCCGAGAACCAGCCGCCGCACAGCGTGACGTCGGCGGCCTTCAGGATCGGCAGCATGATTTCGGGGTCATTGGGAAAACGCCGGCCCATCTCCATGCCGGTGAAGCCGGCCGAGCGCGACTGGCGCAGACATTCTTCCAGCGACACGTCATCGCTGAGCTCCGCAAGATCGTCGTTCCACCACGCAATGGGGGACATGCCCAGTTTGGCTTTCAAGTCGTCACTCCGGTCCTAAAACAGTTTCTTGCTCGTTGGCGCCGCCCCTCATCTGCCTGCCGGCATCTTCTCCCCGTGTAGAGACGGGGAGAAGGAGGAGCTTCGGCGCCTATATCAATCGCCGATGGTCTGCATCTGCCGCTTTTCATCATACGCCTTGCGCGCCGCGTTGACCTGCGGCCGCACTGACACTTCCGGCACCGCCACATCCCACCAGTGACCGCCGGCATCGGTGGAAACCAGGGGGCCGGTGTCGATGACGAGCACCGTGGTGCGCGTATTCTTCCTGGCTTGTGCCAGCGCGTTTTCCAGCCCGGCGATCGACGGCACTTTCTCGGCAATCGCCCCCATGCTCGCCGCATGCGCGGCGAAGTCGATGTCGGGCAGAACCTCGTGGCGCGAGTCCTTCAGCAGATTGTTGAAGTTGGCGCCGCCGGTCGCCATCTGCAGCCGGTTGATGCAGCCGTAACCGCGGTTGTCGAGCAGCACGATGGTCAGCTTGAGGCCGAGCATCACCGAGGTGGCGATCTCCGAATTCATCATCAGGTAGGAGCCGTCGCCGATCATGACGACGATCTCCTCGCCGGGCTTCGCCATCTTGGCGCCGAGCCCGCCGGCAATCTCATAGCCCATGGTCGAGAAGCCGTATTCGCCATGGTACGAGCCGGGCGCGCCCGCCTGCCAAAGCTTGTGCAATTCGCCCGGCAACCCGCCGGAGGCATTCAGCAGCGTCACACCGGAGCCCATGGCGCGCTGCACCGCGCCGATCACCTGCGCATCGGACGGATAGGCGGCATTGGTCGACGCCGTCACCTTGGCCGCCTCGACCGCCCAGGCCTTCTTGCCGGACGACGCATTGTCGGTCCAGCTTGCCGGCGCCTTCCAGTCCTTCAGCGCAGCACCGAGTTCCGCCAGGCCCTCGGCCGCATCGGCCACCAGCGGCAGGGCGCGGTGCTTGCCGGCATCGAAGGGCTGCACGTTGAGTCCGATGATGGTCTTGCCCGAATTCTTGAACAGCGCCCACGAACCGGTGGTGAAATCCTGCAGGCGCGTGCCGATGGCCAGCACGACATCGGCTTCCTCAGCCAGCCGGTTGGCGGCAGAAGTGCCGGTGACGCCGACCGCCGCCATGTTGAGCGGGTGGTTGTCCGGCAGCGAGGATTTGCCGCCTTGCGTCTCACAGACCGGGATGCCGCCGCTCTCGGCGAATTTCGCCAGTTCGTCCGACGCCTGCGAATAGAGGACGCCACCGCCGGCGATCACCAACGGCTTTTTTGCACCCTTGAGCGCGGCGACCGCGGCCGCCAGTTCCTGGCGATCCGGGCGCGGCCGGCGCTGGTGCCAGACCCGCTCCGCGAAAAAACTCTCGGGATAGTCATAGGCCTCGGCCTGGACGTCCTGGCAGAGCGACAGCGTCACCGGGCCGCATTCGGCCGGATCGGTCAGCACGGCCATGGCACGGCTCAGCGCAGGAATGATCTGCTCCGGCCGGGTGATGCGGTCGAAATAGCGCGAAACCGGACGGAAGCAGTCGTTGACCGTCGCCGTGCCGTCGGAAAAATCCTCGGCCTGCTGCAGCACCGGGTCGGGGATGCGGTTGGCGAAGACATCGCCTGGCAAAAACAGGACGGGCAACCTGTTTACATGGGCGAGCGCCGCCGCCGTCACCATGTTGAGCGCGCCGGGGCCGATCGAAGAGGTCGCGGCCATGAAGCGGCGGCGGAAATTGGCCTTGGCGTAGGCGATTGCCGCATGCGCCATCGCCTGTTCGTTGTGGGCGCGAAAGGTCGGCAGTTCGTCGCGCACCTGATAGAGCGCCTCGCCGATGCCGGCGACATTGCCGTGGCCGAAGATCGCCCAGACGCCGCCGAAGATCGGGACTTTGCTACCGTCGATCTCAGTCATCTGGCGCGACAGGAAGCGGGTCAGCGCCTGCGCCATCGTCAGGCGGATTGTCTTGCTCATGGTGTTTTCCTCCGCAGTCCTATTCCGCGCCTTCTTATGCCGCCTTGCGGCCGCGCGCGGCAAGCCACGCATCCGTCAACTGTTCGAAGCGCTGCGCCATGTCGGCGATCGCCTCGTCATCCGACATCCTGCCGGCCAGCCATTGTTCGGCCGCATGGACGAAGATGGTGCGGCCGACGGCAAAACCCTTGACGATGGGTGCCTTGGCGGTGGCGGCGAACGCCGCTTCCAGCTCGTCCTGCGGCGCTTCCAGGCCCAGCAGCACGACGCCGCGGCACCAGGGGTCGTGCTTCAGGATCACGGCCTCGATCTTCGCCCAGGCGCCGCTCGACGCCTGCGGCTCGAGCTTCCACCAGTCCGGCTTGATGCCGAGCGCATAGAGTTCCTCCAGCGCGCGCGGGATCGTCGTGTCGTCGAGCTTGCCATGCTTGCCGGCAATGATCTCGATGAGAAGTTCCCTGCCGACCTTCCGCGCCGCTTCGAACAGCGCGCGCAACTTCTGCTGCTGTTCGTCCTTGAGCGCCGCCGGATCGTCGGGATGATAGAAGCACAGGCATTTGATGCAATGGTCGACCGGCCACTCGGTGAGCTG
>NZ_RZRW01000018.1:0-24413 GCF_003998745.1 Mesorhizobium sp. M7A.F.Ca.US.014.04.1.1
GCGGCAACGACAACAACACCATCGGCTTCAACACATTTGCGGGTGCCAAGGGCAATGGCGGCGCGGTGACCATCCAGCAGGACGGCGAGATCGTCACCGATGGCGAGCGGGCGCACGGCATCGTGGCCCAGGCGGTGGGCGGCGGCGGCGGCCTGGCCGGCACGCTCTCCGCCGGCGCTGCCGGTTCCGGCGGTGGCATCGGCGATGCCGCGGCGGCGACGGCGACGGCCATGAGCCAGGTCTGGGTCAAGGGTGCGAGCTCGTATGCCATGTTCGGACAGAGCGCGACCGGCATCGGCGACGCGCACGCGGTTACGCTGACCGCGGGCGACAGCCTGTTCGCGCAGGGTGCTGGTTCCGTGGCCGCCTACGGCGAAAGCACAGCCAACGGCGCGAAAGGCAACATCACCATCAATCTCAACGGTCATTACACGATTGGCGGTGCCGGAACCGGCGTTGCCGCCATGCTCGTCGGCGGCGCCAACAACGCGCTGACCAACCACAGCCTGCTCTACGCAATGGGAGCGACGCCGACATTCGAGATCCAGGCAGCGGATATCCAGGCATTCCAGACCTTCCTGTTGGCGCCCGGTCCCGTCGTGCCGACCAATGCGATCCTGGAATCGCTGCTCGACGATTTCAGTCCGCTGGCCATTACCGGCACGTCGGGTGATGACCATGTCGACAATTCGCGGCTGGGCGACACGCTGGGACGCGTCATCGGCAACATCGATCTCGGCGGCGGCGACAACAGCTTCCACAATTTTGCCGATGCCTCGATGGTCGGACTGAAAACCATCGATCTCGGCGGCGGGCTGTTCACCAATGACGGGCTCTATACCAACCAGGGCATCGGCGTGGTGGCGAAGGTGGATGTCGGCGGCGGCTTCAAACAAAACCTCTCCGGCGATTTCGTCACCGATGTGGATCTCAACAACCAGATCACGGATGCCCTGGCACTAACGGCGGCCGGTGACTTCAACGGCGAAGCGCCGCTGAATTTCCTGTCGATCGATAAGCTGTTCACAGAATATGTGGTCGCCAATGGCTCGGGGATGACCGACTCCGGCATAGCAGCGAAGACCTTGCATCCGGCAGTGGGCTTCAACTTCCAGTTCCGGGTGGATGGCGGCACCGATCTCGTTCTTTACGCCGACAACCCGACATTCCTGGAACTGGCGCAGGATCCGGGGTCCGGCACCACCGATCCCGGCGTGTTCCAGATGGCGCAGTACCTTGACGATGTCGAGGCAGCATCGACCCCGGACAACCCGATGGCCAGGCTGATCAACATGCTGCGCTTCCTGCCCAATGAAGAGGAACTGGGTGCAGCATTGACCCGGCTCACACCGCATTATGCCGTGCATACGTTCAACATGATCAACCGCGAAGCCGACATGATGCTGGAAGCGGCGCGTGAGTGTACTGGCGTGCCTGCCTACAAGAATCCCGACGGCCGCTGCGTCTGGGCAACGATCAGCCCGCAGGCCGAGTACAGCCGCGACGCGGGCGCTGGCACTACAAGCCGCGACGACGTCCTGAAGACGATGTCGCTTGGCGGCATTGGCGAGATCGGCCAGAACTGGTCGCTTGGTGCCACGATCGGCCGCACAGAGTTCGATTCCAAGATCGGCTTCAATGGAGACCTGCTGTCGGAGACCACCGGTGAGGCCTGGCAGGCCTATGCGCTGGCCAAATATACCAACAAGAATTACTTCGTGGACTTTGCACTCGGTGGCGGCACGGGCTCGTTCAAGGGCGAACGCGACACCCATATCGACCCGGCATTCTACATTCCGGGCGAAACGTTGGCGGGTGATTATCTCGACGAGGTAATGCTGCCTGGCATCGGCAGCAGCGTCACCTACACACAGAAGACCGCGATGTTCGGCGGCTCGGCGCGGTTGGGTTTCACCCGGGAGATGGGCGCCTTCTATCTGCAGCCGACAGTGCAGTTCGACGCGCGCTGGCTGCGTGTCTCAGGCACGGAGGAGGGTTCGGTCGCCGCCTTCAACTTCGATGGCTCGGCCAACACCTACTATTCTGCAACCCCTGCAATCGAGATCGGCACCGACATCGCGCTCAGCGACATTGCCAGCCTTCGCGTCTACGGCAAGGCCGGGGCGGAGTTTTCCAACAAGGAGTGGGAAATCGAAGGTCGCTTCGCGGCGGCGGAGAATCTGCCTGGCAACCCCGCATTGCACTTGACGGAGGCCGTCGATTCGCCGCTCTATCGGGTCGGCGCCGGCCTTGAACTGAATGGCGTCAATGGCGTCGGCATGTCCGTCAGATATAATGGCGCCTTCGGCGAAACGGTTAAACAGAACGCGATCAGCGCGTCTCTCAAGGTCAGCTTCTAGCTGGCCCGAGGCGGAGCCGGGCGGGAGGGGTCTTGATGAGGAAGTTCGCGTATTTCGTGGCGATGCTGGGTGTTGCCTGCACCGTCGGTGTGCCGGCCGCGGCGGCGCAAACCAAGAGCGACAAGGCGGTCGCGGCACCGGCTGCCGCCGATGCGCCGCAGTTGCCCGGTGGCGCGTCGGCACTGTCCGAAACCCACGGCGACTGGACGGTCAATTGCCAGATATCAGGCGCGACCAAAACCTGCAGCCTGTCGCATCAGCAATTCAACAAGCAAAACAATCAGCGCCTGCTGGCGATCGAGCTGTCGAGCAAGACCGGCGAGGATGCCACGGGAACGCTTGCGCTGCCGTTCGGCCTGGCGCTGGCCAAGGGGGTGAGCCTGACCATCGACGATCAGAAGCTGGACGGCAGCCTGGCGTTCAACACCTGCCAGGTCGTCGGCTGTCTGGTGCCGGTGATGTTCGATGCGACTGTCACGCCGCTGCTGAAATCAGGCACCACGCTGAAGATCGACGCTTTCGCGGCAGACACCGGACAAGCGGTGAGCTTTTCCATTCCGCTCAACGGCTTCGCCGGCGCACTTGCCCGAACCGCGGAGCTTTTGACCAATTGATGTGAGCCGCAGGACTTAAAGCGCGCGCCGCCTGAACGCAGTCTCGCGGCAGGGCGGTGCGTCACTGCAGCAGAACATTTTTCAGTCAAACGACGATTGTTTTAAGCCGTTCGGCGATCAGGGCGGCAAGCCGAGCCGCCACTTCGTCCTTGCTCATCTCCGGCCATTCCTCGACACCGGCCTTTGACACGATCCGCACCCGGTTGCGATCGCCGCCCATCACGCCCGAAGAGCCGACGCCGCTTCCCTGCGACACGTCGTTGGCAACGATGAGATCGGCGCCTTTCTTCTTGAGCTTGGCCTCGGCGTTGCGCAGGAGATCCTGTGTCTCGGCGGCGAAGCCGATAACCAGGCCGGGTCGCTGGCTGTGATGGCCGACGCCGGCGAGAATGTCGGGATTCTCGACCATGCGCAGCACCGGCGGCCCTTCGCCCGCGACCTTCTTGATCTTCTCACCGGCCGAGTTCTCGGTGCGCCAGTCGGCCACGGCGGCGACGAACACCGCCGCATCTGCGGGCAAGAGCCGTTCCACCGCGTCGCGCATCTCCTGCGCACGCTCGACGTGAATGGTCTTCACTCCGGGGGGATCGGCGATGCCGACAGGGCCGGAGACGAGGCGCACATCGGCGCCGAGCCTGGCCAGTGCTGCCGCGATGGCATGGCCCTGCTTGCCGGACGAGCGGTTGGCGATGTAGCGCACCGGGTCGATCGGCTCATGGGTCGGGCCGGAGGTGACGATGATCTTGCGCGCCGACAGCGGCCTGGGGCCGACATCGAGCAGCGCCTCGACCGCAGCAACGATCTCCAGCGGCTCGGCCATGCGGCCTTCGCCCGCCTCATTGCTTTCGGCCATCTCGCCCCTGGCCGGACCGACGAAGGTGACGCCGTCCTTCTGCAGCGTCGCGCGGTTGCGGCGGGTGGCCGGATGCGCCCACATTCTGGGGTTCATGGCCGGCGCCATCAGCACCGGCTTGTCGGTGGCGACAAGCACGGTGGAGGCCAGATCGTTGGCGTGGCCGTTTGCGAGCTTCGCCATCAGGTCGGCGGTGGCGGGCGCCACCACCAGCAGATCGGCCTCGCGCGACAGCCTGATATGGCCGACATCGTGTTCGTCATTGCGGTCGAACAGCTCGGTGAAAACATGGTCGGCGGAGAGCGCGCCGACCGACAGCGTGGTGACGAATTCCTGCGCGGCCGATGTCATGACCACCCGAACCGCGGCCCCGCGCTCGCGCAGCCGGCGGATCAGATCCAGCGCTTTGTAGGCGGCGATGCCGCCGCCGATGATGAGCAGGATGCGCTTGCCGGAGAGGCTCATGCACCCTCCCAAGGATTGACTATGCTGATACCGCAATCGGAAAAGTCAGCAACGTTTCTAGTCACCACCGCAAAGCCCCGCGAGCGAGCAACCGAGGCGATCTGTGCGTCAAATTCGCGTATAGGACGTCCCAGAAATCGTCTGTTCGAAACAATCTCCGCGTATGCTTCGGCTTCGCGGTCACCGAACGCGAGCACTGGGGTCTTGAGCCATTTGGTGAAAAAGGCCCCGATGACACTACCCAGTGCAGCCTTACGCGTTCCGTCCGGCATGTTCGCAAGCCCAACGAGCAGCTCTGCCTTGGTCATCGCCGTGACATATGAGCGGGTCGCGAGCGAGCTATCCATCCAGGTAGCCACCCCTGCATCCGGCCGTGGTTTGAAGGTTTCCGAGATAACATTCGTATCCAGCACGAACATGGTTAGTCAAATTTCAGTGGCTCGCGCGTAGGGCCGCGCTCCGGCAACTCGACATCGAAACCGCCATGGGGCTCAACCAGCCTACGAATCGCGGCATAGAGTGACTCTCCCCGAGGGTCTTGGTCCACACCGTCCGAAAGAACACTCTTGGCAAGAACGCTACGCGCTTCCTCTTCCATTGAGACTCCCCTCACGGCAGCTCGCTCACGCAGTTTCTGCTTCACGTTGGTGTCGAGATTGCGGATGGTAAGTGTGCTCATGTTTTTGCTCCTTACCTCAACCTAGTCCATGAAAGCGTTGCTTTCAATGATAGCAATGCCGGCACTGCTGTCACCGAGAACTCAGATCATCTTCCAGGCGATATAGACCAGCGTCACGGCAATCACCCAGAGTGCCCAGCGGCCGGAACGGCTGTAGCGCGCCTCGGCCTTGCCGATGGCGTGGGCGGTGGTCTCGTCGAAGCGCAGGCCGTGCTCGGCCATCAGGTCGATCTCGCGCGACAGCCGGTCAGTGCGCGCCGCAAGCTCGGGCACCTGGCGGGCCAGCGTCAGCAGCGCCTTGGCGCCATCGCGCGCATCCATCATCATGCCACGCGGCCCAAGATTGCCTGATATCCAGTCGCCGACCACCGGCTCGGCAGTCTTCCACATGTTGAAGGCCGGGTCGAGCGTGCGCGCCACGCCCTCCACCACCACCATGGTCTTCTGCAGCAGGATCAGTTCGGGCCGCGTCGCCATGTCGAAGAGCTCGGTAACCTCGAACAGCAGCGTCAGAAGCTTGGCCATCGAGATGGTCTCGGCCGGCTGGCCATGGATCGGCTCGCCGATCGCCCGGATCGCCTGCGCGAAGGCCGCGACATTGTGCTGGCGCGGCACATAGCCGGCCTCGAAATGGACCTCAGCGACGCGCAGATAGTCGCGCGTGATGAAGCCGTAGAGGATTTCGGCGAGGAAGCGGCGCTCCTTCTTGCCGAGCCGGCCGGCAATGCCGAGATCGACGGCAACGATGGTGCCGTTCGCCTCGACGAACAAATTGCCCGGATGCATGTCGGCGTGGAAAAATCCGTCGCGCAGCGTGTGGCGCAGGAACGACTGGATCAGGTTTGTGGCGATGGTTTTCAGATCGTGGCCCGCCGCGACCAGTCCGGCAATGTCGTTCATCTTGACGCCGTCGACCCACTCCATGGTCAACACGTCGCGGCCGGTACGCTCCCAGTCGACGGACGGCACGCGAAAGCCGGGGTCGTGCCTGGTGCTTTCACCGAGCTCCGAGAGGGCCGCCGCCTCGAGGCGAAGATCCATCTCGATCTTGGTGGTCTGAGCCAGCGTCTGGGTGACCTCGACCGGCCGCAGCCGGCGGGACGAGGGGATGTATTTCTCCTGCAGGCGAGCGGCAAGGAAATAGCTTTCAAGATCCTGGAAGAAGCGGCGGCGCACGCCGGGCCGGATCACCTTGACCGCCACCTTGGTGGCAACGCCGTCATGCATGGCATCGGCGGCATGGACCTGGGCGATGGAGGCGGCGGCGACCGGATCGCCGAATTGAGCGTAGAGATCGCCGACTTTGCGCCCGAGCGAGGCTTCGATGGCCGCTATGGCTTCGGCCTTCGGAAAGGTGTGCATCTTGTCCTGCAACATGGCGAGATCGAGCGCCATGTCGTTGCCGACGACGTCGGGCCGCGTCGCCAGGAACTGGCCGAGCTTTACATAGGAGGGGCCGAGCCGGACGACCGCCTTGGCCAGCCGGTCGCTGCGCTCATAGGCCAGCGCGCGGCGGCGCGTGAACAGCCGTGCCATCCGCCAGCCGAACTTCGGCAGGCCGGACAGTTCCTCACCCGGCAGAGCGGCGACGACACCCTCGCGGACCAGCACCCAGCCGGCCCTTACGAGCCGGAATCCTGCACTGACATTGCTCATGGCAGCGCCAACCCTGCCGGCTCTTTGAACCGGCATAGCACGCGTCGATTGTGAGAAATGCGGTCCGGCCTCAAAGCTTCCAGCCCGAATGAAGTGCTGCAATACCGCCGGAATAGTTGCGGAAGGAAACGCGGTGGAAGCCGGCGCGGGAAATCATCGTCGCGAAATTCTGCTGGTTGGGAAACCTGGCGATCGATTCGACCAGATAGGAATAGGGCTCGCCGTCGCCGGTGACCATCTTGCCGATCTTTGGAATGGCGTTGAACGACCAGGCTTCATAGGCCTTGTCGAGCAGCGGCATCTCGACCTCGGAAAATTCCAGGCACAGGAAGCGCCCACCGGGCTTCAGCACGCGAAACGCTTCGCCCAAGGCCACCTCGATGCGCGGTACGTTGCGGATGCCGAAAGCGATGGTATAGGCATCGAATGTGGCATCAGGGAAGGGCAGTTCCTCGGCATTGGCCTCGACGAAATCGGTGTTGCCGGACAGGCCCTTCTTTTCGGCCCGGTCGCGGCCGACAGCCAGCATCGAGCCATTGATGTCGAGCACGGTGGCATGGGCATTGCCGTGGCTGGCATCGACGATGCGAAAGGCAATGTCGCCGGTGCCTCCGGCAACGTCGAGCACCTTCCAGCCCGCCCGTTTAGGCGGATTGAGCCAGGTGACCATGGCGTCCTTCCACAGCCGGTGCAGGCCGGCCGACATCAGATCGTTCATCAGGTCGTAGCGGTTGGCGACCTTGTGGAAAACATCGTTGACCAGGGACTGCTTGTCGCCAGCCCCTACACGCTTGAAACCATAGGAGGTTTCCATGCCGCCCGCGGCCGTGGTTCTCTCAACTGACATTTTTTTGATCCGTCATAAAACCGGCGGGACCATAGCCGATCGATGGTGCGGGCGCTATTGTTTAAGGCGCGGTGTTCAGCCGCGCTTCCAGGTGGCGGGTTTTCGAGACCTGGACGGACCGACGGGATGATTGAATGCCTTTGAAAGCGGAACTGCACTGCCACATCGAAGGGGCAGCGGCGCCCGAACTCGTCATCCGCCAGGCGCAGAAATACGGCAAGGACACCTCGCCCTATATCCAGAACGGTTCCTTCGTCTGGCACGATTTCACCTCCTTCCTGGCGGCTTATGATTTTTCCGCCGATCTGTTCCGGACCGAGGAGGACTATGCGCGGCTGGCCGACCACTATCTGACCAGCCTTGCCCGCGACGGCGCCATCTATTCCGAGGTGTTCACCTCGCCGGACCACGCTAAAAAAGCCGGCCTGTCGCCCAAGGCCTATACCGACGCGCTCGGCGAAGGCATGGCCCGCGCCAAGGCCAAGACCGGCATCGAGGGCCGCATGATCGTCACCGGCGTGCGCCATGTCGGCGTCGAGTCGATCGAGCAGGCGGCGCGCTTCGCGGCGCGCTGCGGGCATCCGCTGGTCACCGGTTTCGGCGTTGCCGGCGATGAGCGGATCGGTGATATGGAGGACTATGTCAGGGCTTTCGAGATCGCTCGCGAAGCCGGGCTCGGCATCACCATCCATGCCGGCGAACTGACGGGCTGGGAGACCGTCCAGGCGGCGCTGGATCACATCCGCCCGTCCCGCATCGGCCATGGCGTGCGCGCCATCGAGAACCCGGACCTCGTCCGGCGCATCGCCGACGAGGGTATCGTGCTGGAATGCTGCCCCGGTTCCAACATCGCGCTCAAGGTGTTCGACAGTTTCGCCGATCATCCGTTTCCGGCCCTGCAGGCGGCAGGCTGCAAGGTGACGCTCAATTCCGACGATCCGCCCTATTTCTGGACCTCGCTCAAGCGTGAATACGATATCGCTGCCGAGCATTTCTCGATGAACGACAAGGCGCTGACCGCCGTCACCAGAACGGCCATCGAGGCCGCTTTCGTCGATAGAAAGACAAAGACGGCACTTCTTGCCCGGTTGAACAGCGCGGCACGCTGATTTCCGCCGACAAAGCTGTGGTCGGTGCGGGCCAAGCGGTTCCTTGGCCGGCGCATTGCCGCTAGGGTTCGCCCAGGCAGCTTGAAGCGCGGCGCGTCCGAAAGGGCGATGCGCGCATTTTCGGGCGCAGGCATCAGGAGAACACCATGCAGGGCGTCACCGTCGTCGACCACCCGCTTGTCCAGCACAAGCTGACCATCATGCGCAAGAAGGAAACCTCGACGGCGGGCTTCCGCCGGCTGCTGCGCGAAATCTCGCTGCTGCTCGGCTACGAGGTCACCCGCAATCTCGAACTGACGACGACGACCATCGAAACGCCGATGGAAACGATGGAAGCGCCGACGCTCGAGGGCAAGAAACTGGTCTTTGCCTCGGTGCTGCGCGCCGGCAACGGCTTGCTGGAAGGCCTGCTCGACCTGGTGCCGGCGGCGCGCGTCGCCCATGTCGGTCTCTACCGCGATCACGAAACGCTGGAGGCGGTCGAATATTTCTTCAAGGCGCCGAGCGAACTCGCCGAGCGGGTGGTGATCGTCGTCGATCCGATGCTGGCCACCGCCAATTCGGCGATCGCGGCGATCGACAAGCTGAAAGAGCGCGGCGCCACCAACATCCGTTTCCTTTGCCTGCTGGCGGCGCCCGAAGGCATCGAGCGCTTCATCAAGGCGCATCCGGACGTTCCCGTCTTCACCGCTTCGATCGACCGCCAGCTCAACGAGAAGGGCTACATCATGCCCGGCCTCGGCGACGCCGGCGACCGCATGTACGGGACCAAGTAATATCAGACCAAGTCGCCTGGTACGATTTACCAAATATTTACGAAAAGGCGCGGTTTTGGCGCGCGTTAAAGCGGCAAACACCATCCGGGCTTAACGATCGGCTGTCACTACAGCGCCGCGCGTCCGTTTCGGACGCGCAAAGGACGCTGTAGCACTTTGATTTTGTGCATGAGCCTTTCCGAAAATCGTTCCCGATTTTCGGGGTCATGCGGCGAGGCCGATCCATGCTGCGCAAACTTCTGATCCTCGCCGTTTTCGCCGGTACATCGGCATCGATACCGATTGTGTATCAGTCGAATCCGCAACTCGTCGAAAACCTGCTGAGGTCGGCGGTGCCGGGCAAACAAGCGGTCGAAGCCCAGCCGAACGTCAATCTGGCATCGGTGCCCAACAAGCCCGCGGCACCGCTGCCGATGGGCCGCAAGGTCCTCGTCGCGGCAGACGAACGCGGGCATTTCTCGTCACCCTTCAAGCTCAACGGACGTCAGGTCGACGGCATGATCGACACCGGCGCTACATTGGTCGCCATCAACATTTCGACGGCACGCAGGATCGGCCTGTCGCTGAACGCTTCCGACTTCAACCGCGAGGTCAACACCGCCAACGGCACCATCAAGGCGGCTGTGGCCATGATCGACCGCCTGCAGATCGGCAGCATCACCGTCAATGACGTCCAGACCATCGTGCTCGACGACAGGGCGCTGCGCACCAATCTGATCGGCATGAGCTTCCTCAACCGGCTCGACAAATACCAGGTCGAGAACGGCACGCTGCTGCTCGTCCAGTAAGGCTATTCGTTTTCCCAAATTCCCAAGGGAAAGCGCTATGCGCTTTTTCCCAGGGAGAACCGTTTCACACTTTTCCTGGAATTGCTCTAGCCGCGCGGCAGAATCCGCCGGATGACCGACTTGTCGGCGGGCGGCTTCGAGGCACCGACCATATAGGCCGAAAGCACGGTTGCCGCGGCGGCCTCGGCATCGGCCGATGAGCGGGCATGGATCAGCGCCAGCGGCTCGCCGATCCCAACCTCCGCACCGACCGGCAATAGTCTGGTGATGCCGACCGCAGGGTCGATCTGGTCGTCCGGCCGCGTGCGTCCACCTCCCAGGCCGACCACTGCGAGCCCGATATCGCGGGTGGCGATGCCGGTGACGAAGCCATTTGCGGTCGCCTTGACGGCAAGTTCGATCGCCGCCGCAGGCAGATATTTTTCCGGTTTCTCGATGAAATCGGCGGGGCCGCCAAGCGCGGCCACCATGCGTGCGAAAGTGGCGGCGGCGCGGCCGCTGGCGAGCGTCTCGGTGGCGCGCCGCATGCCATCCTGGTTGGACGACACCAGCCCGGCCGACTGCAGCATTTCGGCGGCCAGCGCCAGCGTCACATCTTCGAGCCGACGGTCACGATACCGGCCGGTGAGGAAATCGACGGCGTTGCGCACCTCGACTGCGTTGCCGGCGGCCGACGCCAGCGGCTCGTTCATGCCGGTGATCAACGCCGAGGCCTTCAGTCCGGCGCCGTTGGCGATCTCAACCAGGCTGTTGGCGAGTGCGGTGGCGTCGCGCGATTTTTCCATGAAGGCGCCGTTGCCGACCTTGACGTCGAGCACCAGCGATTGCAGCCCGGCCGCCAGCTTCTTCGACAGGATCGAAGCGGTGATCAGCGGCACCGATTCGACCGTGCCGGAGACGTCGCGGATCGCATAGAGTCGTCGATCGGCGGGCGCGAGGTCGGCGGTCTGGCCGATGATGGCACAGCCTGTTTCGAGCACCGCCTTGCGAAACAGCGCGACATCGGGCTGGCTGATGTAGCCCGGGATGGCATCCATCTTGTCCAGCGTACCGCCGGTGTGGCCAAGGCCACGGCCCGAGATCATCGGCACATAGGCGCCGCAGGCGGCGACGATCGGCGCCAGCATCAGCGAGACATTGTCACCGACGCCGCCGGTCGAATGCTTGTCGGTGACCGGGCCAGGCAGGTCCGACCAGTCGAGCACATCGCCGGAATCGCGCATCGCCAGCGTCAGCGCCACGGCCTCGTCGCGGTTCATGCCGTTGAAGAACACCGCCATGGCGAAGGCGCCGGCCTGGCCGTCGGTAACGGCGCCTGACGTCACGCCCGCGACGAAGCCGGCGATCTCGTCCTCCGACAGCCTCAGGCCATCGCGCTTGCGGCGGATGATTTCCTGGGGAAGCATCAGATCTCCAGCAGTCCGTCGCGGAACACGCGCTGCAGGATCGTCGCCAGCCGCGCGCCGCCGACCGGCGCCATGTCCTTGGTCTCCTGGTGCGAAAGCTCGGCCCCGGTCATGCCGGCCGCCAGATTGGTGATGACCGAACAGGCGGCGACGCGCAGTCCGAGGAAGCGGGCGAGAATGACCTCCGGTACGGTCGACATGCCGACCGCATTGGCGCCCATGATGCGCGCCATGCGGATTTCGGCCGGCGTTTCGAAGCATGGGCCGGAGAACCACATATAGACGCCCTTGTGCAGGGTGGTGCCGGTCGCATTTGCCGCCCGCTCGATGGCCTGGCGGATGCCGGCATCATAGGCTTCGGTCAGGCCGACGAAACGCCGGTCGCTTGGTTCGCCGATCAGCGGGTTGGTGCCCGAGAAATTGATGTGGTCCGATATCAGCATCACCGAGCCCGGCGGCATGTCCGGATCGACCGAGCCGGCGGCATTGGTGAGGATCAGTTTCGTGATGCCGATGCCGGCAAGCACTTCCAGCACCGGCCGCATCGCCGCGGCGTTGCCGTGCTCATAGTAATGGGCACGGCCCGACAGCAGCAGCACCGGCACGCCGGCAAACAGCCCTGCCACCACTTCGCCGGCGTGCCCGGTGACACCGCTTCTGGGAAAGCCGGGCAGGTCGGCATAGGAGATGCGGATCGGGTCCTCGATCTGGTCGACCAGACCGCCGAGGCCCGAGCCGAGCACCAGTGCCGTGGCCGGCGCCAGGCCGTCCAGCCTTTCGACGAGATGATCCAGGGCTTTTTCCGTCATCGTTGCCAGCTGTTCATTTGAGCCTGTTGCTCATTTCAAAATATCGCCGCGGAAGCCGTAAGGCAGCATGTCGCCCATGGTCACGGTTTCGGCCACACCCGCATTGTCGCAGAGATAGAGCTTTGTTTCCGGCCGGCAGAATTCGGCAAGCCGCTGGCGGCAGCCGCCGCAAGGCGAGCATTTGGCCATGCGTTCGGCAAGCACGGCGATTTCCACGATCTTGCCGCCGCCGCCCATAATATAGTGGCCGAGCGCCGTGGTCTCGGCGCACCAGCCTTCCGGATAGGAGGCGACTTCGATGTTGGCGCCGGTAAAGACGCGACCGTCCTCGGTGCGCAAGGCAGCGCCGACCGGAAACTTAGAATAGGGCGCGTAGGCCTTGGCCATGGCGGCCTTGGCGGCCTCGAACAGATCATGCGACATTCAGCGTTCTCTCCGATGATCGTGTTCAAAACCCGGCGCAAAGCCGACCCGTCGCTCAACGTTCCTTGACATAAGGCACGCCGCCGGCGCGTGGCGGGATTGCCTTGCCGATGAAGCCGGCGAGCAGGATGACGGTGAGGATGTAGGGCAACGCCTGCATGAACTGCGCCGGCACCTTGCCGATGATGGGCAGCGGGGATCCTTGCAGGCGGATCGACGCAGCGTCCAGGAAGCCAAACAGCAGGCAGGCGAACATGGCGTTGACCGGCTTCCACTTGGCGAAGATCAAGGCTGCCAGCGCGATATAGCCCTTGCCGGCAGTCATGTCCTTCACGAAGCCGCCATTTTGCACCATCGACAGGTAGGCGCCGGCAATGCCGGTGAGGATGCCGGTGCAGATCAGCGCCCGGTAGCGCAGCCAGGCGACCGAGATGCCGGCGGTGTCGACGGCGGCCGGGTTCTCGCCGACGGCGCGAAGGCGCAGGCCGAAGCGGGTGCGAAACAGCACCCACCAGGTGAACGGCACCATCAGGAAGGCAAGATAGACCAGGATCGAGTGGCCCGACAGGAGTTCGGCATAGATCGGTCCGATGATCGGCACGTCGCGGATGGCCTCGGCGCCCGGCAAGGTGATGGCCTCGAAGCGCTCGCCCGGTTGCAGCGCCGGCGTGCGCCCGCCCTGCTGGAACCAGGCCTGGCCGAGGATGATGGTTGAGCCGGCGGCGATGAAATTGATCGCCACGCCGGAGACGATCTGGTTGCCGCGATGAGTGATCGAGGCAAAGCCGTGGATCATGGCGAAGGCGACCGAGATCACGACCGCCATGCCGAGGCCGAGAAAGGCCGAATGGAACACGGAAGCTGCGGCCGCACCGGCGAAGGCGCCGACAAGCATCTTGCCTTCGAGGCCGATGTCGAAGATGCCGGCGCGTTCCGAATAGAGCCCGGCGAGGCAAGCAAGCAGCAGCGGCACCGAGAGGCGGATGGTGGAGTCCAGTGTCTGGATGATCGCGTTGAACACATCCATCTCAGGCACCTTTCCCCTTGACCGCTTCCATGCCGACCGATCGCGGACTGAACGAGGCAAACAGCGCCTGGATGTAGCGCCGGAACATGTGCTCGAGGGCACCGGCAAACAGGATCACCAGGCCTTGAATGATGACGATCATGTCGCGGCTGATTGCCGGCATCTCGAAGGCGAGTTCGGCGCCGCCCTGGTAGAGCATGCCGAACAGGACCGCCGCCAATACGATGCCGACAGGGTGCAGGCGGCCCATCAGCGCCACGGCGATGCCGACGAAGCCGGCGCCGGAAACGAAGTCGATGGCGACATTGTGCTGATCGCCCATCACCGGATTGAGCGCCATCATGCCGGCCAGTGCGCCCGAGATCATCATGGCGGTGATGATGATGCGGGTTTCGGAAATGCCGGCATAGCGTGCCGCCTTCGGGCTGTGACCGTAGGTGCGCATCTCGTAGCCGAGCTTGGTGCGCCAGATCAGCAGCCAGACCAGGAAGGCCATGACCAGCGCCAGCAGGAAGGTGACGTTGAGCGGCGCCGAACGGATCTTGGCGCCGAACAGCTCGATGATCCAGTTGAGTTTGGGCAATTCCGCGCCGGCGAGGAAGTTGCGCGTCTGCGGCGCTTGCGAGGCGGCTGGCTTCAACGGGCCGACCAGCAGGTAAACCATGATCGAGGCGGCGATGAAGTTGAACATGATGGTGGTGATGACGATGTGCGAGCCACGCTTGGCCTGCAGATAGGCCGGGATAAGCGCCCACAATGCGCCCACCGCCGCCGCAGCAATGATCGCCAGCGGGAAGGTCAGCCACCATGGCAGTGTACTGTCGAAGCTCAGGCAGACGATGGCGATGCCAAGGCCGGCGATGTAGGCCTGCCCCTCGGTGCCGATGTTGAACAGGCCGCAATGCGCGGCAACCGCGACCGAAAGCCCGGTGAAGATGAAGGTGGTGGCATAAAACAGGGTGAAGGCAATGCCTGTGCCTTTGCCGAAGGCGCCTTCGACCAGGATGACGGCGGCGCGCAACGGATTCTCGCCGACCAGAAGCACGACGAAGCCGGCGACGACGAAGGCGACGAACAGATTGATCAGCGGGATCAGGCCATAGTCGGCCCAGGCCGGCAGTTTGGCGTAAGGCGTGCTCATTGCGCGGCCTCCTGGTGCTCGATGCCGGCCATCAGCAGGCCGAGCTCGCCCTCGGTCGCTTCCGGACCGCGCTCGCCGACGATGCGGCCGGCAAACATCACCAGGATACGGTCGGACAGCGAACGGATCTCGTCCAGCTCGACCGACACCACCAGCACCGCCTTGCCCTGGTCGCGCATGGCGATCAGGCGCTTGTGGATGAACTCGATGGCGCCGACATCGACGCCGCGTGTCGGCTGGCCGACGATCAGCACGCCCGGGTCCTGTTCCATCTCCCGTGCCAGCACGATCTTCTGCTGGTTGCCGCCGGAGAAATTGGCGGTCTTCAGCCGGCAGTCGGCCGGGCGGATGTCGTATTTGGCGATCTTGTCCCTGGCATCGTTGCGGATGGCATCGATGTTGAGGAACGGCCCCTTCAAATAGCGGGGATCATCGTGATAGCCGAGGATCGAATTCTCGTTCTCCTCGAAGGCCAGCACCAGCCCGACGTGATGGCGGTCCTCCGGCACATGCGCCAGGCCACGGTCGCGCAACTCTCCGGGGTCGGCGGCACCGGTCAGGTCGATCGGCTTGCCATCCAGCATGACCGAGCCGGAAACGGCACGCCTGATGCCGGAAATCGCCTCGAGCAGTTCGGATTGTCCGTTGCCGGCGACACCGGCGATGCCGACGATCTCGCCGGCCCTGATATCGAAGGAGATGTCGTCGACCATGGTGACGCCGCGCGTATCCCTGACCGTCAGGTTCTTGACTGCGAGCTTGACGGCGCCGGCCTCTGCCTCGCCCTTCTCGACCCGCAAGAGCACGCGCCGGCCGACCATCAGCTCGGCCAGTTCCTCGACAGTCGTTTTCCTGGTCTCGCGCGTCGCCACCATCGTGCCCTGGCGCATGACCGACACCGTGTCGGTGATGGCCATGATCTCGCGCAGTTTGTGGGTGATCAGCACCACCGTCTTGCCCTGGTCCTTCAACTGCCGAAGGATGCGGAACAGATGGTCGGCCTCGGCCGGCGTCAAAACGCCCGTCGGTTCGTCGAGGATCAGGATCTCGGCGCCGCGATAGAGCGCCTTCAGGATCTCGACACGCTGCTGCAGGCCGACCGGCAGTTCCTCGATGATTGCATCGGGATCGACTTCCAGCCCGTATTCACGCTCCAGCCGCTCCAGTTCGGAGCGCGCCTTGGCGATGCTCTTCTTCAAGAGCGCATCGCTTTCGGCGCCGAGGATGACGTTCTCCAGCACTGTGAAATTGTCGACCAGCATGAAGTGCTGATGCACCATGCCGATGCCGAGCGCGATGGCGTCATTGGGGGTCTTGATCGAAGCCGGCTGGCCGCCAACGCGGATCTCGCCGCTGTCGGCCTGGTAGAAGCCGTAGAGGATCGACATCAGCGTCGACTTGCCAGCGCCGTTCTCGCCGACAATGCCGTGGATCGTGCCGCGACCGATCTCAAGATTGATGTCCCGGTTGGCGCGCACCGCACCAAAACTCTTGTTGATGCCGATCAACTCGATTGCGGCTTGCGCCATGCAGCCTGTCCCACTCTTATTTTTTTATCGCTTGGTCAAAACGCCTAGCATGACGCTCCGCCCGTGCCAATTGGCGGAGCAGGTTCACTCTCGACAAATCCCGGTGCGCTTGTCAATTTGCAACGTGGCCGGGGCCTTCACATTCGCTAGTATGGCGGAGCCGAAATTCGCATTGCGGCGCAAGACATCGCGGCGCAAGACATCGCGGTGAAGACTGGGGAATTCACATGACCATACCCGCCGACCGGCTGACGACGCTGGAAATCCGCGCCGCCGAGCAGGAGAAGACCATCGAGGAACTGTCCGGCCAGATCGCCGAGCAGTGGAAAGTGATCGAGCGCATGCAGCGCAAGCTCGACGCGCTGACGGATCGCTTCCTGGCGCTGGAGGAGCAGACGGGAGATGAAGTGCCTGTAACCAAGCCGCCGCACTGGTGAGGAAAAAGGGAAGGGCGCATGCCATGGCCAGTGAAAGCGATCGCATTGCACGGGCCAGCGACTATGTGCGTGGCCTGATGAACGATGCGGAGCGCGAACGGGCCGAACGTGATCTGGAGATCGACCCGGCCTTCCGCGACGAGGTCGTGCGACTTGCCGAGCGCATGCACGTCTTCGACCGTGCCGAACCGGGGGATGGCGAAGAGCGCTGGAAGCAGATCACGCAGCGCATTGGCGACCTGCCGCAGATGCGTAGTTCTGGCCTGAGCGACGCCAGGCCGCCAACCGTGATCCGAAGCCTGTCGCAGCGGCCATACGGCGTCGGCGTGCACGCGCTGGGCGGCCGGCGTGGATTTGTGGTTGCCGCCGGACTGATGGTGGCGTTCGCGCTCGGTTGTCTCGCCGCGAAGCTGCTATAGGCGAGGCCGGCGAGACATCAGAGCCATCGTCTCGCCGTCCGAACGGCATATCTCAACGGTGTTCCAGCCGAGGGCCGCGTAGAAACCACGCGCATCCCATGTGTAGAGATAGAGCATCTCGACGCCCCGTGACGCCGCATGGGCTTCCGTTGCCTTGACCAGCGCGGTGGCGATGCCTCGGCGTCGATACCTTGCATCGACAACCAACCCGGCCAGCCATGGCGTCAGATCATGCGCGGGCTCCAGTTCGTGGCGCACCAGCAGGCATGTCCCGACCGGGGTGTCGCCGATCCGGGCCACGAATGCCGCCTCGAAACCGTCACCGGCGATCAAGTCGCGAAGCCCTGCCGCATCTTCCCCGAGAGTCCTTCCGGTTCCCTCGAAAAAGGCAGACAGGCGCAGTTGCGCGACCGCTGCTACGTCGTGCTCGCCCATGGGTCCGATCGTCGGCTGCATCTGTATCTCGAAACGGTGTCCGGCACGGAGCGAAGGTTTCGCTCGATCCGGTAAAGGCAAAACCGCCGGGCTGGCGCCCGGCGGTTTGCAGATCATGGCTGTGTGTTCGTGCCGCTCAATAGGGGCAGGCGTTGTCAGTCGTATAGTCGTGTACTTCGACCTTGCCGGCAATGATGTCGGCCTTGGCTTTTTCGACGGCCGCCTTCATCTCGTCCGTCACCAGCGCCTTGTTGTTGTCGTCCATGGCGTAGTCGACGCCGCCTTCCTTGAGGCCGAGATTCTCGACGCCGCCCTTGAAGGTGCCGTTCTTGCCGTCCATGAAGGCGGTGTAGACGGCGACGTCGACGCGCTTCAGCATCGAGGTCAGCACCTTGCCGGGCTGCAGGCCGTTCTGGTTGGAATCGACGCCGATGCCAAGCTTGCCGGCATCTGCCGCCGCCTGCAGCACGCCAACGCCGGTACCGCCTGCCGCGGCGTAGACCACGTCGGAGCCCTGGTCGATCTGCGTCTTGGCGATCTCGCCGCCCTTGGCCGGATCGTTCCAGGCAGCCGGCGTGTCACCCGTCATGTTCTGGATGACATCGGTCGCGCCGGCCGATTTGGCACCGCCGACATAGCCGCATTCGAACTTGCGGATCAGCGGGATGTCCATGCCGCCGACGAAGGAGACCTTCTTCGACTTCGAGGCCATCGCCGCCATGATGCCGACGAGATAGGAGCCTTCGTTTTCCTTGAATACCAGCGAGCGGACATTGGGCATGTCGACGGCGTCGTCGATGATGGCGAAGTTGAGATCGGGATATTCGGCCGCGACCTTCTTCAGCGCATCCTCCCAGGCGAAGCCGGCCATGACGATCGGGTTGTGGCCGTCCTCGGCGAAGCGGCGCAGCGCCTGCTCACGCTGCGAGGCGTTGGAGACCTCGAATTCGACGTAGGCCGTGCCGGTTTCCGTCTTGAATTTCTCGGCGCCGTGATAGGCAGCCTCGTTGAAGGATTTATCGAATTTGCCGCCGAGATCATAGAGGATGGCCGGCTGGACATCCGCGGCGAAAGCCGGAAGAACCATTGCGGTTGCGGCCAGGAGGCCGAGAACGATACGTTTCATGTGATCCACACCCTGTCGGTTATTTTTTCCGTTACGCACCGCATGCCGGCCCGGTTCTCCGGCAGGCATGCGACGTCAGCCAGGAGTGTATTCCCTCCCGCTCGGCGGCAATCTGGCATGGCCCGAAACAAAATTCACGCGGAATTTTGACCTTTTGGAAAAGCTTGGTGCGGGCAAGCCGCACCGCAGCTTGTGTCAGGCGGAGGCGGCGGCAGGGATGGCGCAAGCGACACCGGTGCCTTTGAGGTTGCACGTGCCGTAAGGATTCTTCGCCAGATATTGCTGGTGATCGGCTTCGGCGAAGTAGAATTCGGCCGCCGGGGCGATCTCGGTGGTGATCCTGCCGTGGCCGGCACCGCGCAGCGAGGTCTCATACGCATCGCGCGAGGCGCTCGCCGCCAACAGTTGCGCCTCGTCGCTCGTGTAGATCGCGGAGCGATAGGCGGTGCCGACATCATTGCCCTGGCGCATGCCCTGCGTGGGATCGTGGCTTTCCCAGAACAGCTTCAGAAGCCCAGCATAGGAGACGATCCCGGGGTCATGGACCACCAGCACCGCTTCGGCATGACCGGTTAGCCCGGTGCAGGTCTCCTGATAGGTCGGATTGGGCGTGAAGCCGCCGGCATAGCCGGCCGCGGTGACCCAGACGCCTTCGACCTGCCAGAACAGCCGCTCCGCAGCCCAGAAGCAGCCGAGCCCGAACATGGCCGTCTCCAGCCCCTCGGGATAAGGACCCTTGAGCGGTCTTTTCAAGACCTTGTGCCTGGATGCGGTCGGGATCGCCCTGGCGCGGCCCGGCAGGGCCTCGGAGGGCTTCGGCAGATTGAGCTTCTTGTTCAGCATGTCGCTGAGAAAGAACATGCGCGGGTTTCCCTCTCTTCGCGGAAAGCGGATCAGTTTGCGACGAACTGTCCGGCGCGACGTTGCCGCCTGTAGCCTATCGCATAGAGCAGGAAAGCCAGCACCGCGAACACGGCGAAGCCCGGCTGGTTCAGCACCCAGGCGATGGCGCCATCCCATAGCAGCGGGCTGGTCTTGGTTCGGATGAAGGTCTCGAAGGCGGCCCGCGTGTCGGGCGAGACCGCGAGCCAACTGCTGTTGAGCGGGGTCAGCACCAGCACGGAGGCCGCCACTGTGCGTGTCGCGTCGAGCACCGCCATGATGACGGAAATCGACAGCGCGATCATTGCGGCAAGACGAAAGACGAAGCGAAACATCAGAACCCTCCTCCGGGCTGGTCCTCTCCCGAGGGGCTTTTCAGAGATAGAATGCGCATGGCTGGATCGCAATCGCCATACGCGAATTTGCAGACTCCAAACTCAGGTCAACGGAGGGCCGGACGACAGTCAGTCGGGTCGCTTTTCATTGACATGTGAGGGCAGCTATGCTAATAGTTTGGGTATGGCGTTGACTTGCGCCGACGACCCGCCGCACAGGCGGGTTTTTGCGTTTGGTGCTCGCAAACCGACGCGCCGGCGAAGTCTCCCAAGACCGTGTGAACCCGGATTTGTTGCCCGCGCGAATTATGCGGCCGGCTTCCTTTTGTGCCGGTGGACACGCCAGACAGCAAAAACGCCGCCGCCGATGGCGCCGATCACCAGACCGGCCAGGCCGGTGAACACGGCGAAATAGCCGCAGGCGCCCTCGAAACAGCTCATCTCGGTGGCATCGGCGATCACCGAGCCGATGGCGAATCCGCCCACGGCGCCGATGACCGCGCCCAGGACGATGCCGAGCAGCGCGGCGATGACCGAGACGAAGGCCGATGGGCTCTCGGTTTTCGGATTGACATAAACGGCATCGGCTTCGGATCCATGGCGCAGCAGATAGATGCAGAGCGCGCCGATGGCGATTTCGGCGCCGGTGATGACAAGCGCCTGGCCCGAGAAGACGAATCCCGGCACCGTAGGGGCATAGGCATGGATGACCAGCAGCCCGACGATTATGGCAATCTGCCAGATCGTGAACTGGCGCGGGAAGCGGGCCGAGCGGCCGAAGGCGAGGCCGAGCAGGTAAAGCCCCCATAGGATGGTGACGATGTCGACGACGAGCCCGCCATAGATAAGGTAAAGCACGCTGTCTGGCAGGCCGGTGGCGCCGACCGCGGGCCAGACGGAGATCAGGCCGTAGACTGACCACGCCATGACGAAGACAAGCCAGCCCACCGGCACGAAGGACAGCCCGCTGTCCGGCCGCCTGACTGGCGTCTGTCCATTGCTCGATGTCATGTCCGCACAATGCCCCCGCAAAGCCTCGGCACCCGACAGGCAACTCCGGGGGAAGTCAAGGGCGGCCGTCCCTGCGGTCCTGCCTGTGCACACCATTGCAGCGGCGGCGCCCGCAAAAACGGGCATGCCGGCGGCCTCGTGAAAGACTGTGTGGCCGGCAAAGCGAATAGACTGCCGTTATGGCTTGGCATTCGCCGTCGGATCGACTAGATGAGCCCCGCGCCTGTTGCTTCGACGGCTCAGGTGCAGGGGAAGGCGTTTGCTGGTTGGCGACGCCGATGGCGAAAGTTTCGTCTTGCCCCAAGGGAGGTGCATCTCCCCAACCCGCGCGGCAAAACCGGCCGACGCGACATGCATGGACGGAGAGGTGGCCGAGTGGTTGAAGGCGCACGCCTGGAAAGTGTGTTTACGGGAGACCGTAACGCGGGTTCGAATCCCGCTCTCTCCGCCATCCTGCTTCGCTCTACGAGCTTCGCAGGACAAGCCCGAGCCTTTGCGCGAAGCAGGGCGGTAAACATCCCGCCGCGCTCTGCCCTTGAAACCTGCCAATCACAGGAGATGGCATGCCGAACGATGTAATCGTGCGCGACAGCAATGGCGCTCAATTGAATGACGGCGATTCCGTCACGCTGATCAAGGACCTCAAAGTCAAAGGCACTTCGGAAACGATCAAGCGCGGCACGTTGGTGAAGGCTATCCGCCTGAACGGCAATCCCGGCGAGATCGAATGCAACACCAAGCAAGTGAAAGGCCTGGTGCTCAAGACCGAGTTCGTGAAGAAGGCGTGAGCCTCAGGGCGGCAAGCGATCTCGATGGCTCCTTCGGGATTTTGGAGAGCCTGCCGTCACCAAGTTGAAGCGGAGCCGTTGAGCGTCCGGCACATGATCGTTGCGCTGCGAAATTGATAATTTCGCCGACCAGGCACAATCAAAAACCGCCAAGACCCAAGTCTGGAACCTCCGGCCTCGTTGCGCGTTTCAGGGCGTCCCGTTCGCGGACCCGCCGGATATCTCTCCAAGCGCGCAAAAAAACCAGGAGCCCGCTTCATGCACGACAAGCTGTTTCATTCCCCGGTCGCACTCTCGGTCGGCCTTGGCTTCAAGCGCGAGATTGCGTCGCTGGCCGAAATGCACGACTTCCTTACCAATTGGACGACCTCCCGCCGCGGCCCCCTCTACCGCAACGCGGTGGAAGCATGTGAACTCGCCATCCCAGGCTATGTGACCATCGAGCAGGCCCGCCACGCGCTCGTCCAGTTTGCGCAAGCTTCTTGTATCCTGTGGCCGGACCTCGAGCCGGTGGCGGGCGTGCACGCCGTTGCGCGTGGCTATGGCGGCTACGCCGCCTGAAGATCGATACCCTCCGTGGCGGCTAAAGCCACACCACCATAGAAGGCCCGGCTGGCCCCAGCCGGGCTTTCCCGTTTCCGGCAGCTCGCAAGCAAATCGCAATCCTGTGGCTGGCCGCCTGCCTTGCGCGACAATCCCTGCGTGGAGTGTTGGGAAGAGCCCGCGCAAAAATCTTTATGAAATTCCTATTTCTTTCCACTGCGCTCCGTCTCGAACCTTTATGGCGATCGGGTCCATATTCCCTTCAGAAAACACATTCGGTTTCGTCGCCAAAGATGCGACGGGACACTTTCGATATATTGCGAACTCTCCTGTCAAGTTCGCAAAGTACAAAAGAACAAAAGGAATAAAAACAATGGATATGGCCGTTATCGGAATCGGAATTTTGTTCTTTGCCCTTTGTTTCGCCTACATAAAAGCTTGCGACGCTCTCTAGAGCGAGGCTGAAAAAATGATCGTCGACTATATTCTCGGTGGCGGCGTTACGCTGTTCCTGCTCGCCTACCTGACCTACGCCCTCGTTCGTCCAGAACGCTTCTGAAGGCACGGAAAGCCACAGCCATGACACTGAACGGTTGGATACAGATCCTGGTCTATTGCGGGATCGTCATATTGCTGGTGAAGCCGCTCGGCGGCTACATGCACCGCGTCTTCGACGGCGACCGGACGCTGCTCTCGCCCGTCTTCGGCCCGCTCGAGCGCGGGCTGTACCGTGTTTGCGGAACCAGCGAACGGGAGGAACAGCACTGGACCACCTATGCGGTCGCCCTGCTGCTCTTCAACCTTGCCGGCTTCCTGGTGCTCTACGCCCTGCAGCGCCTGCAGGGCAGCCTGCCCTACAACCCGGCCGGCATGACAGCGGTTGAACCAGGGCTCGCCTTCAACACCGCCGCCAGCTTCATGACCAACACCAACTGGCAGAACTATGGTGGCGAGAGCACGATGTCCTATCTCGTGCAGATGGCTGGGCTGACGGTGCAGAACTTCGTTTCGGCGGCCACGGGCATTGCCATAGCCATCGCGCTGATCCGCGGCTTTGCCCGGGCTTCGGGCAAGTCGATCGGCAATTTCTGGGTCGATATGACCCGCTCCACACTCTATTTGCTGCTGCCGTTCTGCGTCGTGCTGACGCTGGCCTATGTCTGGCTCGGCATGCCGCAGACGCTGGGCGCCTATGTCAACGCCACGACGCTCGAAGGCGCGCAGCAGACCATCGCCGTCGGCCCGGTCGCTTCGCAGGTGGCCATCAAGATGCTCGGCACCAATGGCGGCGGCTTCTTCAACGCCAATGCCGCGCACCCGTTCGAGAACCCCGACGCGATCTCCAACCTGATCCAGATGGTGTCGATCTTCGCCATCGGCGCCGCCTTGACCAATGTCTTCGGCCGCATGATCGGCAACCAGCGCCAGGGCTGGGCGATCCTCTCGGCCATGGGCGTCATGTTCATCGCCGGTGTCGCCATCTGCTACTGGGCGGAAGCCGCCGGCAACCCGCTGGTGCATGCGCTGGGCATCGACGGCGGCAACATGGAGGGCAAGGAGACACGTTTCGGCATCGCCTTGTCGGCGCTGTTTGCCGTCATCACCACGGCCGCTTCCTGCGGCGCTGTCAACGCCATGCACGGCTCGTTCACGGCGCTCGGCGGCATGATCCCGATCATCAACATGCAGCTTGGCGAAGTCATCGTCGGCGGTGTCGGCGCGGGCCTCTACGGCATCCTGATGTACATCGTCGTCGCCGTCTTCGTCGCCGGCCTGATGGTCGGTCGCACGCCCGAATATCTCGGCAAGAAGATCGAGGCCAAGGAGGTCAAGATGGCGATGCTGGCCATATTGTGCCTGCCGCTGGCGATGCTGATCTTCACGGCCATCGCCGTCGTGCTGCCGACCGGCGTGGCGTCGATGGGCAATGCCGGCCCGCACGGCTTCTCCGAGGT
>NZ_RZRW01000181.1:0-10043 GCF_003998745.1 Mesorhizobium sp. M7A.F.Ca.US.014.04.1.1
GACCAGCGCCAGGATCGAAATGCGCGCCAGATCGACTTTCTGGGTGCCGGCAAGATGCAGCAGAAGATCGAGCGGACCTTCGAAGCCGGCCACGTCGACGACCAGCGACGGGTCGCCGGTGACGCGTGAATCGTCATTTTCGGCCCACAGACGGTCCATCGGTGCGGCCTTCGCGGCCTTGCTTTCCAATGTCTCCGCCACTGCCTGTCACTTTCCCTTGCTATGCCACCGCATCGAAGTAGGTGGCGAATTCGGCGCGTATTTCGGTTTCTTCGACCGTGTCACGGTCCTTTATATAGGTCAGCGCCCGCTTGGCGCGCTCCAGCGACGTGCCCTCAAGCCCCGTGGTGCGCGATGCGATGCCGGCCATCTCCTCGAAAACGCCGTTGCAGTGAAGGACCAGATCGCAGCCCGCCGCAAGGATCGAGGCCGCCTTTGTCGGGAAATCCCCAGAAAGTGCCTTCATCGATGTGTCGTCGCTCATCAGCAGTCCGTCGAAGCCGATTTCGCGCCGGATGATCTCGTCGATGACCTTGCCGGAGGTGGTCGCCGGATTGTTCGGGTCGATCGCGCTGTAGACGACATGCGCAGTCATCGCCATCGGCAGATGGCTAAGCTCCTTGAACGGGGCGAAATCATGCCGCTGCAGATCACTGAGCGAGGCATTGACCACTGGCAGTTCAAAATGCGTGTCGGCAAAGGCACGTCCATGGCCCGGAATATGCTTCATGACCGGCAGCACGCCGCCCGATATCAGCCCTTCCGCGGCTGCGCGGCCGAGCTCGATCACGGGTCGCGGGTCCTTGCCGTAGGCACGCGCGCCGATGACATCGCTGGCGCCTTCGATCGGCACGTCGAGCACCGGCAGGCAATCGGCTGTGATGCCGTAGCGTAACAGGTCGAAAGCATGCAGCCGCGCCATCAGCCAGGCCGCGCGGGCGCCGGCATCATGATCGTCGCGCCACAGCGCGCCCAGCGCGCCGCCGGCGGGATAATTCGGCGCCAGCGGCGGCCGCAAGCGCTGCCCACGGCCGCCTTCCTGATCGATGAACACCAGCGCGTCCGGACGCCCTATGCAGTCTCGCATCTCGGCGACCAGATCGCGGATCTGTTCGGTCTCGCCGATGTTGCGCGCAAACAGGATGAAGGCCCACGGGCATTCATTGCGATAGAAATTGATTTCTTCGCGGGTGAGCGATTTCCCGGCGCAGCCGAGGATCATGGATTTTGATTCGGTCATGTCGGCAGTTTAGGGCTTTGTGCGATCAAAGGGAATCGCCAGGGATTCATCCGGGACAACGCCGGATCTGCTTTCCCCATGAAAAAAGCCGGCGCGGTGACCGCGCCGGCTTTCAATCGGTTGGCTCCGGCTTTAGCGCGAGACGAAGCAGTTGCCGCCGGCGGCCTTGTAGCTGGTGCACAAATTGATCGCGTCATTGCGTGACTGGGCCGGAACGCGCACGCGGTAGAACGTGCCTTTGCCGGCGATCTCGGCCTTGACGATGTTGGCGGTACGCCCGGCAAGCACGCTGCCATAGCGGCGCTGCAGATCCTGATAACTGGACTGGGCGCTTTCGACGGTCGGCTGCGAGGCGATCTGCATCGACCACGAGCCACCGCCTGCCGCGGTCGATGCCGGATCGATGGACGCAACCTGATCGGGCTTGACCTCGCCGACGACATCGACCGGCTGGTCGGACGGACGCTGCGGCGCTAGCGGAACCTTTGCCGGCGTGTTGGCCGATTGGGCCTTGGCCTCGGCCTTTGGCTTGGCCACCGGCTTGAGGGCCGGCTCGTCGTCCGCCTGGGCGGCGGCAGGCGCCACGGTACCGGTCTGGTCGGCATCGGCTTGCGCCGCCGGGGCGACATGCTGCGGCGCCGGATCGACCGGCTCGGTAGCGGCCACTTGCGGAGCGGCGGGTGCCGCCGGATCTTCACGCGGCACCAGCGAACCGTCCGACTTGACCACCATGGTCCTCACCTTGCGCGGTGCAATGGCGACGACATCGGCATTTGTGCCCTTGTCTGCATCCTGCAGCACCTGCGCGATGCGGTCCTCGGACTTGGGAGCTGGCGCCGTATTGTCGGCCAAAGCAGCGCCGGCCATCGGCGCGGCGTTGCCGACATCGGTTCCAGCGCCGGCTGCATTCTGGTCCGGCGAAAGATCGATGGCGCGGGCCGGGTCCTTCGCCTGCACGTCCACCGGCTCTTCGGTGTTGGTGACCAGCTTTTCCTGGACCGGCTCGGCGGGCTTGGCGCCCCTGACCGCGTCGTAGACCTTGTTGTCCTGGTTCGGCACCACGGCACCGCCCGGATTCTCCGGCTTGACCTTGATCGGCGCGTTGTCGGCCTTGACGATGACGGGCGCTTCGCTGCCGCCCTTGCCGCCAAAGGACAGCGCAAAGGCACCGAGACCGCCCGCGACCGCGACCGCGCCGACAATCGCGGCGATGAACAGGCCGCGTCCGCGCGACGGCCTTGCGGCCTCACGCTCGCCGAGACCCGGAACAGCCATCTCCTCGTCGAGTTCGGGATCGTAGTCGAGTTCATCGACGGTGAAATCATCGGCTTGGGAAGCCGGCTGGCTCCCCGGCAGGTTGTCGAGGTCGTAGCCCGAGGCGTCGGCATAACCCGTGGGCGGCGCCGCGCGGGCAGACATTTCCATCGGCCGCGCCGCATAGGTTCGCGCTTCCGGCTCATAGCCCGGCTTGACCCCGTCATAGCCCGGCTTGAGGCTGTCATAGCCCGGCTTGAAGCCCGCGGCATAGGAGCCATCATCGTAAGACGCGCCGGCCGCGTTGCTTGCTGGGGCGGCAGTCACCTCCACCGCGTTCATCTCGGAGAGAAGGCTGGAGAACTCGGCATCGAGATCGTCATAGCCAGGCGACGCCGGCTGGTCTTCCTCGAAGTGCAGTTCGGGGATATCGAGATCGTCCGCCAGCGCCACGACACGCTCGGGCACATCGACCGTCTCGACATCGGGCATGTCTTCGTAACGCGCCGGCTGGCGCGATTGCGGCGCCGATACTGGGGCAGCGGGAGCCAAGGTTTCGACCGGCTCGGACGAACCATAGGACGTCATGGCGGCGACTGCCGGCGCTGCGGCCATGGATGATGCCACCGAAGCGGCCGGCTGAGCGCTAAACGTAGGCTGCGTGCTGAATGACGGCTGCTGCGGAACCGGCGTCACGCGGCTCCACGAACGCGTCGGCTCTGTCGGTTGGGAACGCTCCGCAAGCCAATCGAAAGAATCCGCCGAATTGTCCCGGGGAGCGGCTTCATCACGCGGATCAAGGCCCTGGGCCAAAGCCGCGTCCAACGCATCATCGTCGAAATCGACATCGCCAATGGTGTCCGAGTCCGGATCCTGGAGTTCATCAAGCATAAGATCGTCAATATCCGCGTCGGCCGCTTGGGCCGTGCCAACATGTCGATTCTGCTCAGGCGTGGTTTCGTCAAGATCCCAGTCGAGGTCGCCGACAAGGTCGGCCGGTTCCTCGGCAGGCTGGGCAACAGGCGGCGGGGCAGCGACAGCCGGCTGAGCCGTGACAGGCTCGCTGGCCACCGGCGCCGTGCGGGAAGTCATGGCGCCCAGCAGCGCATTCAACTCGTCTTCCAGGCTCCGTTCGTCCGCAATCGGGGCGTGCACCGCCGGCGCGACATTGGCTTCTGGCGCCGCCGGCTGGATCGTAGCGGCAGCAACTTCGGCGACCGGCTCTTCGACCGTTTCGGCGAACGAATCTTCAAAGTTCAGGTCGAAGGCATCGTCCGACAGGCCTTCAGGGTTGGAAATCTCGCTTGTTGAGTCCGCAGCATCGGCAAGCACTTCATGCGCTTCCGGCTCGTCGAAGGCGATCGGCTCATCCGCGCGAACGTCGAAATCCATGTCGACATCGGCCATGGCATCGTCGAGGCCAGCAAAGCTCTCGTCGGAGATTGCCTGGCCGTCAAGCGCCGCCGCCTGCTCCGGCATGGCATGCTCGACGGGATCGGCGGCCATGAATGACTGTTCCGCCGCCGAATGGTCGTCGAGCATCAGCTCGTCTTCAAGCGACATTGCCACCGCATCGTCGAATTCGTCATCGGAGGCAACCGGCTCGACAGAAGCGGGCGTATCGGCAACGCTGTACAGGGCCTCTTCGGCTTCCTCATCGATCCGAAGGTCCTGGTCGAGCGAGGCGGCAAGCTCGTCCGCCATCGACTGATCGTCCTCGAAGGGGGACACGTCCTCGAGCGAACCGGCGACGGCATCGCCAATGTCGGACGCGAAAGCGGGCTCGACGGACGGCACGGCTTCAGCGGCGACCGCATGGCTGGCGCCGGCGACGTGGTCGTCGATCTCAGCCATGTCCAGTTCGAAATCGTCGTCGAGCGACACCGAAAGCTCGTCGTCCATCGCGCTGGCGTCAGCCGCTTCGAATGCCGGCTCATGCACGAAAGTCGGCTCATGAGCCTGAACAACCGGAGCGGCGTCGCTGTCGTCAGCGCCGAACTCGCCCATCATTTCTTTCTCGAGATCGATATCGAAATCGCCCTCTTCGAGCCCGTGATCGGCGGCTGGGGCCTGCGGCTGGGCGGGCGATTGCGGCCTGACCGGCTGGCGCGGGTCGAATCCCATGATCCTGGTCAGTTCCGCGAACGGATCATCCTCAGCGATGTCGTTGTTGTCGGCTACTCTCAGCTGGGTTCTGTCTGCCATTATTGTTCCCGAACTCGCACTCATTCGGACGCCATGGACGTCGCGTAGGGTTGGCCCTTACCAGCGCAATGTGGGCAAAAGGTGACAGGTTATTTAGTCAAACCTAACGCATTTCAGTGGGCGCGGCGGCCCCGATCAACGTCAGGCCGGACGTCAAAACGTCCGAAACAGCCTGCACCAGCCCTAGTCTGGCATGCGTCAATTGTCGGTCGTTAACCTTAACAAAACGTAAGTCCGGATTATCCGTGCCACGGTTCCAGTGCCCGTGGAAGCTGGAAGCCAGATCATAGAGGTAAAATGCCAGCCGATGCGGCTCGAGCGCAAGGGCGGCGGACTCGATCAGCCGCGGGTATTCGGCAAGCTTGCGGATCAGGCCGATCTCGCCCTCGTCGGTCAGCAATGCCGCGGCGGACGCCAGGCTGTTGCGGTCGAAATTGGCTTCGCCCAGTTGCTCGCTCGCCTGCCGGAACACCGAATGACAGCGCGCCGAGGCGTACTGGACATAGAACACCGGATTGTCCTTGGACTGCTCGGTCACCTTGGCGAAATCGAAATCCAGCGGCGCATCGTTCTTGCGATAGAGCATCATGAAGCGGATCGCGTCGCGGCCCACCTCCTCCACCACTTCGCGCAGCGTCACGAAATCGCCCGACCGCTTCGACATACGCACCGGTTCGCCCTCGCGAAACAGCTTGACCAGATTGCAAAGCAGCACGGTGAGCTTGACCTCTTCGCCGGCAATCGCCCGCGCCAGGGCTTCCAGCCGCTTGACGTAGCCGCCATGGTCGGCGCCGAGCACATAGATCAGGTCGACGAAGCCGCGATCGACCTTGTCCTTGAGATAGGCAACGTCGGCGGCGAAATAGGTGAATGAGCCGTCCGACTTGACCAGCGCCCGGTCCATGTCGTCGCCGACCGCGGTCGAGCGGAACAGCGTCTGCTCGCGGTCCTCCCAATCGTCGGGTTTCTCGCCCTTGGGCGGCGGCAGCTTGCCCTTGTAGATATGGCCCTTCAGCGTCAGATCGTTGATCGCGGATCGGATCTTCCTGGCATTGTCGGCGTGCAGCGTGCGCTCGGAGAAGAACACGTCGTGATGCACGTTGAGCATCGCCAGGTCCTCGCGGATCATCGCCATCATCGCATCGATGGTGCGATCCTTGACGATGGCGAGCGCCTCGTCATCGGGCATCTGCAGCAGCGAGCGGCCGAATTCCGCGACCAGCGCCTGACCAACTGGCACCAGGTAATCACCCGGATAAAGCCCGCTCGGAATCTCGCCGATGTCGTCACCCAGCGCTTCGCGGTAACGCAGGAATGCGGAACGGCCGAGCACGTCGATCTGCGAGCCGGCGTCGTTGATGACGTATTCTTTGGTCACGTCGTAACCGGCGAAGGCCATCAGATTGGCAAGTGCATCGCCGACGACAGCACCCCGGCAATGGCCGACATGCATCGGTCCGGTCGGATTGGCCGAGACATATTCGACATTGGTCTTCCTGCCGCCGCCAACCATCGAGCGGCCATAGTTGCGGCCCTCGCCGAGCAGTGCGGTCAGATGTGTCTGCCAGAAGCCGTCCTTCAGCCTGAGATTGACGAAACCGGGGCCGGCCACCTCTGTTGCCGCGACATCCTTGTCGTCGCGCAGCGCCTGCGCCAGTCTTTCGGCCAGCGCGCGCGGGTTCTGGCCGGTCGGCTTGGCCAGCACCATTGCCGCATTGGTCGCCAGGTCGCCATGGCTGGCGTCGCGCGGCGGCTCAACGGCAATGCGCGACAGGTCAGGCGAAATGCCGTCTTTGTCTTTCAGATCAAGCGCTTCGACGGCTTTTATGATTCGCGCGGTGAAATCGGCGAAGATGTTCATTTGTGTGACTCTGGGGTCTGGCTCTGGCGGCTTTGCAGCGAATCCGGCTCGTTGGCCGGCAAAATCGAGCCCGCCCTAGCCCAATTCAGGCGTATGGTCAAACAAACGCCGGTGTTCCTTGAGCGCGTAGGTGTCGGTCATACCCGCCAGGAAGTCGGCGACGCTGCGCGCCTTGATGCGATCATCGGCCCGATCCAGCCCCTCGCGCCAGCCATCCGGCATGGCGCGCGGATCGGCGAAATAGGCGTCGAACAGATCCTTGACGATCTGCTCGGCATCCGCGCGCACCCTCATAACCTCGGCGTGCCGGTAGAGGTGCTTGTACAGAAAGGCCTTCAGTTCCTTCTCCAGGGCAGCCATTTCGGCCGAGAAAACCACCATCGTCTCGCCAGCTGCCCTCACTGCATCGGCGCTCGGCGGCCTGATGCGATCGAGATTGGCGGTCGTCGACCTGATCACGTCCTCGACCATGGCCGTTATCTGCCGCCGCATCAGTTCGTGGCCGGTGCGCACGGCATCGAGGGAAGGATAGCGTTCGCGCACGCCTTTCAGGATCGTTCCCGGCAGCGAAACCGTCTCCAGCATGTCCAGCGTCAAGAGCCCTGCCCTCAACCCGTCGTCGATGTCATGCGTGTTGTAGGCGATATCGTCGGCGATCGCCGCGCATTGCGCCTCGATGCCGGCGAACCGGTCGAGTTCGAGATCGTGCAGTTGCGAATAATCACGGATCGCCTGTGGCACCGGCCCTTTCAGACCCTTGCCGTTGGCATCCGTCAGCGGCCCATTGTGCTTGACCAGGCCTTCCAGCGTTTCCCAGGTCAGGTTGAGCCCGTCGAACTCGGCGTAGCGCGCCTCCAGCCTTGTCACGATGCGCAGCGATTGTGCGTTGTGGTCGAAGCCGCCCCAGACGGCCATCTTCTCGTTGAGCGCGTCCTCGCCGGTGTGGCCGAAGGGCGTGTGGCCGAAATCATGCACCAGCGCCACCGCCTCGGCCAGATCCTCGTCGCCGCGCAGCGCCCGTGCCAGGGCGCGCGCTATCTGCGCCACTTCGATCGAATGGGTCAGCCGGGTGCGATAGTGGTCGCCTTCATGGGCGATGAAGACCTGCGTCTTGTGCTTCAGCCGCCGGAAGGCCGTCGAATGGATGATGCGGTCACGGTCCCGCTGGAATGGCGTGCGGGTCGGGCTCTCCACCTCGTCGAACAGCCGCCCGCGCGAGTTTGCCGGATCGCAGGCATAGGCGGCGCGTGGCCGATAGCCGAATCCGATGTCGCCCAACTCACTGGTCATGGCTGATGCTGCCGCGTTTGACTTAGCCAGGTTGACTTGGCCCCTCGCGCTTCATACCTATCATGTGAAACCGAAAGCAAGGTGACGCCCATGGGCGCTGATGCCAAGACTGCCATGAAAGTCGATATGACCGAGGCCGCCGCCAAGCGGATCGCCAGGATTGTCTCGAACGAAGCCGGCAAGACGGCGCTGCGCGTTTCGGTCGAAGGCGGCGGCTGCTCGGGCTTTTCCTACAAGTTCGATCTGGTCGATACGCGCAACGACGACGACGTAGCCATCGAGAAGGACGGAGCCACGGTGCTGATCGACGATTTGTCGCTGGTCTATATGGGCGGATCTGTGATCGATTTCGTCGACGATCTGATGGGCCAGTCGTTCCAGATCCGCAATCCGAACGCCGTCGCCTCCTGCGGCTGCGGCACGAGTTTCTCCATATAGAATGCCTGCCATCGGTGCGGTCCGTCAGATCGCGCTGTCGGCTGGCCGTGACCTCGACGTGACGCTGGCTTTCTGGCGCGACGTGCTGGGCATGGCTGTCCATGCACGCTTCGATCCGCCGGGCATCGCCTTCATCATGGCCGGAGAAATCAGGCTGCTGTTCACCGACGGCGTACCGGCCGGAACCGTCTATCTCGACATATCGGGCCTTGATCAGTTCCATGCCTCGGCTGCTGCCGCCGGCGTGCCTTTCACCGCGCCGCCAACGCTTGTCCATCGCGACACGGACGGCCAGTTCGGTCCAGCGGGGGAAAGCGAATGGATGGCCTTCCTAAAGGACCCGGCTGGCAATACGATCGGCCTCGTCGAACGCCATCCGCCGCAAGAGCCCAACTGAACAGCACGAGACCGCCATGAAAATCGTCACCTGGAACATCAACGGTGTCCGCGCCCGCATCGGCAACCTCACCCATTGGCTGACCGAGAGCGCACCCGACATCGTCTGCCTGCAGGAGATCAAGACGGTCGACGAGCAGTTCCCGCGCGCCGAGATCGAGGCGCTTGGCTACAATGTCGAAACCCATGGCCAAAAGGGTTTCAACGGCGTCGCGCTGTTGTCGAAGCTGCGCTTCGACGAGGTGATCAGGGGCCTGCCCGGCGACGATGCCGATGAACAGGCGCGTTTCATCGAAGGCGTTTTCTCAACCGACAAGGGCGCCTTGCGTGTCGCCTCGCTCTATCTGCCGAACGGCAATCCGATCGATGACGAGAAGAAGTTTCCTTACAAGCTGTCCTGGATGGCGCGGCTTGAGCGCTGGGCCGAAGAACGGCTGAGACTTGAGGAGGCTCTGGTGCTCGCCGGCGACTACAACGTCATTCCCGAGCCGATCGACGCGCGGTTTCCGGAGAATTGGCTGGGCGACGCCCTGTTCCAGCCGCAGACGCGACAGGCCTTCCGTCGGCTGCTCAATCTTGGTTTCACCGAGGCGGTGCGCGCGGTCACCGACGCGCGCGACACCTATACGTTCTGGGACTATCAGGCCGGCGCCTGGCAGAAGAACAACGGCATCCGTATCGACCACCTGCTTTTGTCGCCGGAAGCCGCCAACCGATTCTCATCGGCCTCTATCGAAAAGCATGTGCGCGCTTGGGAAAAACCATCCGACCATGTCCCGGTGGCGATCGATCTCGCGCTTCAGCCGGCTTGAGAGAACCCTCGCCGGGCCCGTCTGCGCTGAACCCTCATATCGCCACATTTCGCGCCGTTCATTGCAGACCAGCATGGCGGCTGGGGTTCCATGAGCGCACGATTTCATCTTTGTCCCATTGGCCTGGCATTTGCCATGGCCGTTCCTGGTACGGCATTTGCCGACCAGGAATGCCTGGCCAATGGAAAATCCTACCAGATCGGTCAGGTCGCCTGCCTGACGGTGGCCGAGCAGAGCCATCTGGCCCGCTGCGATATGGTGCTCAACAACACCTCGTGGACGAAGATCGGGGATAGCTGCCCGGAAAACACGCTGGCGCCACACCCCCATGTCACGCCGATCTCGACGCCGGCGCCCAGCATGGTGCCGACGGAGCCGATCGCGAACTGAGCCAATCTCCCGCTTCGTGGGGGAGATCGGCAGTTCAGCCGCCAGCAAAACTACTGGTCCGCGTTGTTGCCCTTGGTGAGGATATCATCGGCCAGCGAGATCGCGGTGCGGCGGTCGGCCTCGCCGGCGGGGGCAAATGGCCCTTCCTGCATGTCGC
>NZ_RZRW01000182.1:0-10037 GCF_003998745.1 Mesorhizobium sp. M7A.F.Ca.US.014.04.1.1
GCAGCGAGCCTCTTGCTGGGCCGCGGGCTACAGCCGGGCGCGCAGATCGTCGGCCTTTGGCGCAGCCTGATCCTGGGGCGGGAGGCGTTGGCAAGGGTCGAGAAGCTGGTCGACGGGGGCGCGCAGAGCGAAAGATCGTTCAACCTGCCCAAGCCCACCGGCAAGATTTCGGTTGAGCAGGTCAGCTTTGCAATTGCAAGCCAGCAGAAAGTGCTTCTGCGGGACGTATCGTTCCGGCTGGAAGCAGGCGAGACGCTGGGAATCGTCGGCCCTTCCGGCGCCGGCAAGTCGACGCTGGCGCGTCATCTCGCGGGCGTCATGCAACCCAGCCGTGGTACCGTCAGGCTGGACGGCGCCGACCTGTCGCAATGGGGACACGACGCGCTCGGCGACCACATCGGCTATCTGCCGCAGGATATCGAACTCTTCTCCGATACCGTCGCCGCCAACATCGGCCGCTTCAAGACCAATGTCGACCAGGAGGTCATCGAGGCCGCGCGGCTCGCCGGCGTGCATGAGATGATCATCCGCCTGCCGCAAGGCTATGAGACGCAGATCGGCGAAGGCGGCGCAGTGCTGTCAGGAGGATATCGCCAACGGATTGCTCTTGCCCGCGCAGTGTTCGGAACTCCGAACCTGATCATTCTCGACGAGCCCAGCTCCAATCTCGATGCCGATGGCGACCGCGCGCTGAGCGACTGCGCGATCGAACTCAAGCGCCGCGGCAGTACGGTGATCATCGTCTCTCACCGGCCCTCGACCCTGGCGAATGTCGACAAGATCCTCCTGTTGCGCGATGGCGCCGTCGAGGCCTTTGGCATGAGAAACGAGATCGTGGCGCTCCTCAACCAGCGCGCGGCGCCAATGGCGGTGGCAACGCAATGAGCCGTGTTTGGAGAGAGCGATGAGCGACGGCGCGCTTACCTACCGGAGCCTGCCTGGCGACGCCGGTATTCTGGCCCCGGATTCGATCCGGGTGCCGGCCTATATAGGTCTGCTGATCATCGTTGCTTTCTTTGGCATCTTTGGCGGCTGGGCGGCCTTTGCCCCGCTGAACGGCGCCGTGCTTGCCGACGCCATCGTCAAGGTGGATGGCAATCGCAAAAGCGTACAGCACTTCGACGGCGGTACGGTGAAGGAGATCCGCGTCAAGGATGGCGACGTCGTCAGGAAGGGCGACATAATGCTGAAGCTGGACGACACCAGGATTCGGTCCGAGTTCAATCTTTATGCCCAGCAATATGCGCTGTTGCGCGCAACCGATGCCAGGATCCGAGCCGAACTGGACGGCAGCGAGGTTGTTGCCTTTCCCAAGGACATTCTCAAAGAGCACGAAGACTACCTTAGGGATGCAATGGCAAACCAGATCGCCGATCTGGAAAGCCAACGCGCCTCGATGGCCGGCGCCAGGCAGATCCTCGAGCGGCGCATTGCCGAACTCGAGGAGCAGATCCAGGGCAAGCAGTCTCGGGTCGAATCTTACCATGCCCAGTTGCAATCGACGATCAACGAGAAGGCCAGCCTGTCGAAGCTGCTCAAGGCCGGATTGACGACCCGCCCACGCATCCTGGAGCTGGAAAGATCCGCCTCGGATCTGCAGGGCCTGATCGATGAGAACCTCGGCGCGATCGGCGGCAGCCAACAGAGCAAAGCCGAACTCGAAAGCCAGATCGCACAATTGACAAATGAGCGCCGAGCCAAGCTGTCGGCCATGCTGATCGATACGCAATCGAGCCTTTCCGACCTCGTGCCCAAGATGTTTGCCGCCCAGGCTGCCATGGACCGAGCCGAGGCGCGCGCGCCGTATGACGGCCAGGTGATGGATCTCAGCGTCTTCTCGATAGGCGCGATCGTTTCGCCGGGCCAGACCATCCTCGATATCGTGCCGACCGAAAATTCGCTGATCGTCCAGGCCCAGATTCGCGTCGAGGACATATCGAACCTGCGACCCGATATGGCTGCCGAAGTTCGTTTCACATCCTACAAGCAGCGCTCAATACCCATAATTCATGGCCGCGTCTCCCGCATTTCGGCGGATCGCATTACCGACAGCAAGACCGGGTTTCCCTACTATCTTGCCGACGTAGCGGTCGATCCGGTGGAATTGGCAGCAGCCCCACAGATTGCGCTTTATCCGGGCATGCCAGCGTCAGTCATGATCGTCACCGAGGAACGCACCGCGCTCGACTACATTCTGGGCCCGCTGGTTGTGTCGTTCCACTCCGCCTTTCGCCAGAAATGACGGATTAGCCAAGCGACTTCGCTTTTGAGGTGATTCTGACGCAGAGCAGTCGGAGACAAGCCGACAACCAGTCGCTCATGGTCTGCATGTTCCCTGCCGACAGCCCCTCTGTTTCTTTGGTGCTGGATCTGATGATCCTAGATGTTTGATCCCGGGCTTTATGGAGCATCCTTGTCTCCCGAATGAAAGGATGCGCTATGGGCCAAGTTCTGCATGGGAGCGCCAAAACGACAGAGGCGGTCCGTCGAGCGATACAGCATAGTCAAGAGAACCTGAGGGGCTGGCCAAGCGCTACGGGATCAACCGGAAGACGGTTGCGAAGTGGAAGAGGCGAGCTTCGGTCGCCGATCTATCGACTGGTCCGAAGGAACCGAGATCGAGGGTGCTCTCGATTGAGGACGAGGCGGACATTGTCGCTTTCCGCCGCTACACGCTGCTGCCACTCTTCCGTACGCACGGAACTGCAGGACATCATTTCCGCCCACATCTGGAAGCCGACAACTTTTCCTGAATGAGTGTGCGAAAAGAATGCATGGTTCCAAGTCGGCTGGCGGTTTGCGCGCCAAGGCTGGTTTGATCAGCTGCACACTGATCGTGACGACAACTGCAACCGTCGCGAGCTCCGGTCCTGGGCCAACCGACCACATAAGTTTATTCGTTTTTGACCAATACGCGCCGGTGAATTCCTGTAATCTTCGGAACAACACCGGGACAACCGGGTCAACCAGAAAGGTCGGGGAATGAAATACGTCGTCGATACGATCGGCGGTCCCGCAGGCGGTGATGCCTGGCAAGCCGCTGTTACCGAAGCCTATTTTCCGCTCGACACCGAGTATCGGAACCGTCGCGAATTTTCAGGCACGCTGGAAACCTTCTCGCTTGGGCTCGTCAGCGTGTCTAAAATGCGCTGCGATGCCGTAAGCTATCGTCGCCACCGCCGCCACTTCCTCAACGAGCGTGACGCCAGCCTGCTCATCACGATCCCGGAGATGTCGGAGGTGAATTTCTCGCAAGGGTCGAGAACCGTCAATTGCAGGCCGGGGGGCTTTCTCGTCGAGCGGGGAGATGCGCCTTACGAATTCTGGCACGGCAAGCCAAACGCGCTGTGGGTCCTCAAGGTACCATCATCGAGCGTTCGGGCACGGATCGGATCCGCCGAACGGCTCAGTGCGCTCAGTTTCGACGCGACCCAAGGCATCGCCGCGCTCTTCCTCGACACGGTGCGAACCACGATCGGTCATCTCGATGAGATCACTGAAGTCGCTCGTGAGATGATGGGCAGGCACATCCTGGAAATGCTGTGCCTGTCGATCGTGAGCGACGATCGCGTGCTGGACAGCAGCATCTCGTCGATCCGGGCCGGCCATTTGCATCGTGCCGAGCAGTATATTCGCGACAATCTGAAGAATTCCGACCTCGGCCCGCAGGCGGTGGCTGATGCCTGCGGCATCTCCCTGCGTTACCTGCAGGTCCTTTTTCAGGACAGCAACCAGTCGATCAACGGCTTCATCCGCGACGCCCGGCTTGAACTTTGCGCCGAGGAGCTGATGTCGGTGACCAACATCAGCAGCGTAGCCGAGATCGCTTACCGCTGGGGCTTCGCCGACCAGTCCCAGTTCTGCAAGCACTACCGGACGCGGTTCGGCTGCGCACCGACGGATACCCGTCGCGAAGCAGCGAACCGGGCGGGCGGCTCTTCGGCCTCGCGAGAGCGCCACTAGTCCCGACGAAATCCGGGCCAATTCCACCATTCATGCAACGTCTCCCCGGCAAGGGGCGACGAAGGCGGGGCTTTGCCCGCAAGACCTTGCGAAGGAACTGTCATGAGCCGAATCAGAGTTGCCGTCGATGTCGGAGGGACTTTCACCGACATCTGCATCATGGACGAAGACAGCGGAGCGATCCGCATCGAAAAAACCGCCTCCACGCCTGACGATCCCATGCAGGCCATCATGAATGGCGTGGAGCAGGGGCGCATCGATCTTTCGGAGGTAACGATGTTCTCTCATGGTACGACGGTCGCCACCAATGCGCTGATCACCCGCCGTCTGCCGCGCACCGCAATGGTCTGCAGCGAGGGTTTTCGTGACGTTGTAGAGATCCGTCGCGCCAACAAGGAAGATCTCTGGGACACCTACAAAGATGTCGCCAAGCCCTATATCCCGCGCCGCGACCGGCTGACCGTCCGGGAACGGGTCAGTGCCGAGGGCACGATCCTGGAAGCGTTGGACGAAGAGGCCGCGCGCCGTGTCGCGGAGATTCTCAAGAAACGGCAGGTCAAGTCCATCGCCGTCTGCTTCATGAACTCCTATGTGAACGGCGCCAACGAGCGCCGCATGCGTGAGATCCTGAAGGAGGCAATGCCGGATCTGCCGGTCTCGATCTCCTCGGAGGTGATGCCGGAAATCTTCGAGCACGAACGTTTTTCCACCACCATGGCGAACGCCGTCTGCGCCCCGGTCGTCGTCGACTACGTGTCGCGTCTCGGAGAAAAGCTTGCCGACGCCGGATACAAGCGAGATCTCCTGTTGCTGCACAGCGGTGGCGGGGTCATGACGCCCGCGAGCGTCAAGGATTTCTCAGCCCGGCTCGCGGGATCCGGCATCGCCGCCGGCGCCATCGCAAGCCGCTTCATCGGAAATCTCTGTGGCTACCCGAACTCGATCGGCTTCGACATGGGCGGCACCAGCACCGACGTCTCGCTGGCCTGGAACGGGGAGTCGCGCATCACAAAGGACTGGTACATCGAATTCGGATATCCGATCCGCTTCCCCTCCATCGAGGTATTGACCATCGGTGCGGGCGGCGGGTCGTTGGCATGGCAGGACGAGGGCGGCAGCTTGCGCAACGGGCCGCAGTCCGCTGGCGCCTTTCCAGGTCCGGCCTGCTACAAGAATGGCAACCTCATTGCCACCAACACCGATGCCAATGTGGTGCTCGGCCGTCTCGGCACCAGCCTTGCGGGCGGCAAGATCACGCTCGACCCCGCTCTGGCCGCCGAGGCGGTTCAGGAGACGGTAGCGGAACCCTTCGGCATGGAACTCCACCAGGCGGCCGAGGCGATCATCGCCGTCGCCAACGCCAATATGGGCAATGCCGTCCGGCTTCTCTCCATCAGCCGAGGCTACGACCCGCGCGACTTTGCGCTGGTCGCATTCGGCGGTGCTGGCGCTTTGCACGGAGCGGCGGTGGCCAAGGAGCTTTCGATTCCAACCGTGATCGTACCGCCCAATCCCGGCGTTACCTCCGCGCTCGGTTGCCTTCTCGTCGACGTGCAGCACGATTTCTCCGAAAGCTTCATGGCCGATGCTTCGACTGTCTCGCCCGCCGAGATGCAGGCAGCCTTTGTTCTGATGGAAAAACAGGCGGTTGAGCGTCTGGGCCATGAGGGCGTGGCGCAGGAAGACATGGCGCTGCAGCGCACGGTCGAGATGATGTACCAGGGCCAATGGCGCTCGCTCGCGGTGTCAGCCCCGGCGCGGATCGAGAGCATCTGCCCGCTGATCGAGGCATTCCACAACGAACACGAACGCGAGTTCAACTACCGCCGCGAAGAGGCGCCGGTGTCGATCTTCCGCATCGCGGTCAAGGCGATCGGCATCGTCCCGAAAGCCGAGATACCGCGACACGAAGTCTTGCCTCATGTGCCCGAGCCGCTCGGCCGCCGCGGCGTCTGGTTCGACGGCGTATCTCATGATGCGGCTGTCTATGAACGCGACCAACTCAGCGCCGGCGCTGCCTTTGCGGGACCCGCCATCGTCGAACAGTTCGATTCCACCACCGTGGTTCCGCCGGGAATGAGCGCGACCGTCGATGGCTTCCTGAACATTCTCATCGTGACGAAAGGCTGAGACATGACAAAGCTGATTGAAACGGGCCCTGGCCTCGATCCGGTAACGTTCGAGGTGCTGAAGAACTCCTTCATCACCACCGTCGACCAGATGGCCGAACAGATGCTTCGCACCTGCTATTCCTTCGTCATCTACAACCGAGACTTTTCGAACGCCCTGCACGACGCCGATGGCAACTCCGTCGCCCAGGGCAACTACGACATCGCGGTCCATGTCGGCACACTGCACAACACGTGTAAGGAAGTGATCCGGGTCTTCGAAGGCGATATGGCACCCGGCGATGTCTACGCAATCAACGATCCTTATGCCGGCGGTACGCATTTCAGCGACGTTCGGCTCGTCCGGCCGATCTTCGATGAAGACAAACTGATCGGCTTCTCCCAGTCGAACGGACACTGGTCGGATCTCGGCGGCTCGGTGCCGGGCTCCTTCGACGTCACCGCCCGCGACATGTTCCGCGAAGGGCTGCGGATAACGCCGCTGCGCCTTTTCCAGCGCGGCCGCTTCTGCTCCGATGTTGCCAACATGATCGCGGCCAACACGCGCGATCCCGCATCGATCATTGGCGACATCCATTCCCAGGCGCAAGCGACGCAGGCGGCCGAGCGCGAACTGCTGCGGCTGGTCAAGAAGTACGGGCGCGGCCAGGTCATGCGCGGTATGGAGGAGGTTCAGGACTACGTCGAACGTGCCGTGCGAAAGCGTCTGGCGGAGCTGCCCGACGGCACCTGGGAGACGGTCGACTACATCGACCGGGATCTCGGTGCCGGCGAGGGCATGATCCCGATCCGCATCAAGATGACGATCAAGGGCGACACGATCCACTACGATTTTACGGGAAGCCACTCGACCATTGCCTCGATGTATAATTCCGCACCGGGCGCGACCTTCTCGGCCGTGGTCGCCGGCATGAAAACCTTCTTTCCGGACCTCCCGCTCAACAGCGGGTTTTACCGGATGATCGAGGTGACCGCGCCGAAGAACAGCATCGTCAGCGCGGAATGGCCGGTGGCGGTGACCGGGTTCCTGATGCCGTTTGAAAAGATCATGAACGCGATCTTCGAGATGTGGTCGAAGATCATGCCCGAACGCGCTATCGCCTGCGCCTTCAACCTCGAATATCTGCTGGCCGGGGGACGGGATGCGCGCAAACCCGAAAAGCCGATCTTCATGTTCTACGAATGGCTGCCTGGCGGCTGGGGCGGGCGCAACGGCAAGGATGGTGCCGATGTCACCACCGCCTGCTTCGGAACCGGGCTGATGTCGCAGCCGAACGAAGGCAACGAGCGGGTCAATCCCACTCGGACGCTCGAGTTCCAGATCAAGCAGGATTCAGCCGGGCCCGGCAAGTGGCGGGGCGGCGTCGGCGTGCAGAAGACCTCATTGCTGCTTGAGGCTGAAAATGCCGTCATGTCCTATATTTGCGACCGCGAGCGTGCTGTCGTCTGGGGTGTCGAAGGAGGCCTGCCGTCGATGCCCCACGGCTTGACCATGAAGCGCGCCGGAGAAGAGACCGAGATCTGGCTCGGCTCCGTATTCTCCGATTACTCCGTCCACACAGGCGACCAGTTCGCTCGTCCGACGGCCGGCGGCGGTGGTTTCGGCGATCCACTGCAGCGCGAGCCCCGCAAGGTGATGGAGGACGTGATCGACGACTACGTTTCCCTGGAGCGTGCCAGGACTGACTACGGTGTGGTGATCCGCGAAATCGACCGCGACCTGTGCCAGTACGAAATCGACGAGACGGCGACCGAAGCCTGCCGTACCGACATCCGGGCGAAACGGAAGGGCTGGGCACGCATGGATCCCGAGGAGGTCGCGCGCAAATACCGCTCCGGCGAGATCGATACGCTCGATGCGGTTCGGCACTATGCCGTGATCCTCGACTGGGAGACCGGCGAACTACTTCCCAAAACCACCGCCCAGTTCCGGGAGAGTTTTGAGAAACGGACCGTCACCCACTGGGTCTGAGCGCCAGCGAGCGCGCCGCAATCTTGCGGGCGCTCGCGGGATGCCAGAGTTATCTGTTTTTTCGATACCATATTCAAAGAATTACTATTTCACAGGAACCTAAAGCTGGAGCAACAATGTCGCAGCGCCGCGAAGGTTGGCTGCTCCGAGGGGTATGACAGATGGCACCAGGCGTGGGACGATCGTTCACCGCGGCCAGCACACTTGAAGAGGCAATGGCAGCACGCCGGCAGGGCGCGGTGGTGCTTGCAGGCGGCACCTGGATGATGCGTGATCCCCAACGCGGGGTCGACCTTCCCGACGCGGTGGTCGCACTCGACCGAATACCGGCCTTGTCCAAGGTCGAAATCGACTCGGACCATGTCGTGATCGGCGCAGCTGTTACCCACGCAGTCCTTGGCCGCGCATTGCATGGGGCAGCGGGCTTCGAAGGTCTGGTTGACGCGGCGGAGAACGCGGCCAATCCCGGTATCCGAAGGGTCGCCACCGTGGGCGGTAACCTTTGTGCCCTCGACTTTGCCGCCGCCGATCTCGCCCCTGCGCTTCTCGTCTGTGAGGCGACGGTGGAGCTGGAGACGTTCGAAGGCCCAAAACTCATCGGTATTTCGGATTTCCTCAAAGACAGGCATGCGCTGCTGGCAGAGGCGATTGTGACGAGAATTCATCTGCGCCGCGACCTTGTCGCAAGCGCGCATATCCGCCTGCCGCTTCGGAAGGCTGGCGACTATCCGGTCGCCGTCGTCTCGCTTGCGGTGGACAAGGACAAACGATGTCGCATCGCCGTCGGCTCGGTGGAGCCGGTAGCGCGGCGCTGGACGGCGCTCGAACAGGCGATGAGGGCAAGCCAGGCCTCCGCGCTCGATCCGGAGCGCGCTGCCGGGCTTGCACTAGAGCACAATGATTTTCAGGGCCGCGACGGCAGGGAAGCGGAGGGTTGGTACCGGCGCCAGGTTCTTCCGCCGCTGGTCAAGCGCGGTGTTGCCGCACTTCTCAAGACCGAGGGCCTGGCATGGTTGTGACATTCCAGCTGAATGGCGAGGACTGCAGCTTTCACGGCGATCCGATGACGCCGCTCGTCGACATCTTGCGGCGGGAACGATTCCTGACGGGGACCAAAGCCGTGTGCCGCGAAGGCTTCTGCGGCGCCTGCACGGTGCATGTCGACGACGAAGCGGTGCCGTCCTGCCTGAAGCCGATTGGCCTGGTCCAGGGGTGCGCGGTCACGACCATCGAGGGATTGAGCTCCGGAAACCAGGCGCTGCATCCGCTCCAGGCCAATCTAGAGGCCGCCGATGCCGTGCAATGCGGCATGTGTTTTCCAGGAATGGTTATGAGCCTTTCGGCGTTCGTGCGTGACAATCCGCATGCGAGCCGTCCCGACATCAAGGCCGCGATGGTCGGCAACATCTGCCGCTGCACCGGATATGAGCGGATCGTCGACACCGTGGCCGACTGCCTTGACCAAGCGCGGAAGGCTGGCCAGTCGGTGGGAGGCCTCCATGTCTGAGCTGTCCGCCACCGTGATGAATCTTCCCCGCCGCGATGCGCAGGACAAGCTGCGCGGGCGGACGAAATACACCAACGACCGGGTTCGCCCCGACATGTTGCATGCCGTGCTGCTGCGGTCGACCGTTTCCGCGGGGCGTATCCGCAAGCTCGACCTTTCGGCGGCACTTCGCTGTCCTGGCGTGCGCGCGGTGGCGACCGGCGCCGACGCGCCAGGCCTCTACGGCATCGGCATTGCCGACCATCCGCTCCTGGCCATCGACACCATCCGCTATCACGGCGAGCCGATCGCCGTCGTTGCCGCCGAAACGGAGAAGCAGGCGCGGGCGGCGCTTGCCGCCATCATGCTTGAGGTCGAGCCGCTGGTACCGGTGTCCACCATGGCCGAGGCACTCCAGCCCGCCGCCCGTCTCGTCCACGAGGGCTGGCGCGGCTATGAGGTGATCACCGAGGGCGGCGGGCTGGAG
>NZ_RZRW01000183.1:0-10023 GCF_003998745.1 Mesorhizobium sp. M7A.F.Ca.US.014.04.1.1
GTTTGGCGCCGCCCCTCATCCGTCACTTCGTGACACCTTCTCCCCGTTGAACGGGGAGAAGGAAGGATCACTTCGCCGCGCAGAGCTTGTCGCGGCTGGTCGACATCGCGGCTGCCGCCGAGAAGCCGTAGGGCTCGATGATCTTGGCGAACTCGCCCGATTTCTTCATCTTGGCCAGTTCCACATCGAAGGCGTCGCGCAGTGCCTCGTCGCCCTTCTTGAAAGCGGCGCCGTCGCAATAGACCGGTGCGCCCTGCACCGGAGCGATGACTTCGAGGTTCGGATCGTTGGCCTTCTTGACCAGATCATTGATCGACAGGACGGGCAGCGAATAAGCGTCGATGCGGCCATCCTGGAGCATCTTCACGCCGCTCTGGCCATCCGGCACGACGATGACGCGATCGCGTGGCACGCCGGCATTGAGCGCGAGCTTCTCCTCGGTGCCGCCGCCCGGCGCGCCGATGGTCGCAGTCGTATCCTTGGCGACATCCTCATAGCTCTTGAAACCCTTTGGATTGCCTTTCTTCACCAGCATCGCCTCGGCGTCGCACAGCACGGGTTCCGAATAGGCGACCGCAGCACAGCGCTCCGGCTTCATGAACAGGCCGGCGGTGACGACATCGAAGCGACCGGCCTGCAGGCCGGGGATCATGGCGCCATATTCGGAGATCGAAGCGGCAACGTCGGCGACGCCGAGCCGCTTGAATATCTCGCGGGCCACATCAGGCGCGGCACCCGAAACCTTGCCGTCGGCGGCGACCGCCGTATAGGGCGGCTCGTTGGCGATGGCGAGGCGGGCGAAACCTTGCGCCTTGAGCTGCTCGAGCTTGCTGTCATCGGCCGAACCGGGGATCGAGGCGGCCAGCACCGCCGTCAGTGCAAGACCGGCAACGCCGGCCAGAATGCCAAGTTTGTTCATTGTTCCCAACTCCTTGTTTCTTGTCTTGCTTTGTTGCATGGCGGCCCTCGCCGCCTCGGGACGACTTCGTCGCCCTGGGCATTGCGGTCAGACCCGATGTCCGGCCGCGATGATCTTCTTCAGGAAACCTTGCGTGCGCTCCTGCTTGGGATTGCGGAAAATCTCGTCCGGTTTGCCTTCTTCGACGATCCTGCCGCGATCGAAGAACAGCACCCGGTCGGCGAAATCATGGGCAAAGCCCATCTCGTGGGTGACCAGCAGCATGGTCATGTCGGTCTCGGCGGCGAGCTTGCGCATGACGTTCATCACCTCCTCGACCAGCTCTGGATCGAGCGCCGACGTCACCTCGTCGAACAGCATGATCTTCGGCGACAGCGCCAGCGCCCGAGCGATCGCCACGCGTTGCTTCTGTCCACCGGACAGCTGCGCCGGCATGTTCTTGGCCTTGTCGGCCATGCCGACCATTTCGAGCAGTTCCATCGCCCGCTTTTCGACGGCGGCACGCGGCGTGCCCTTGGTCAGCATCGGCGCCAGCGTGACATTGTCCATGACGCACTTGTGCGGAAACAGGTTGAACAGCTGGAACACCATGCCGATCTTCTGGCGCATCCTTGTCAGATGCCGCTCATCGGCGGGCAACAGCTGGCCATTGCGCTCCATGTGATAGAGCTGCTCGCCGTCGATCTGGATATGACCGCCATCGATGCGCTCCAGCGTCATCAGGATGCGCAGGATCGTCGTCTTGCCCGAACCCGATGGGCCGATCAGTGCCAGCTTCTCGCCGGGCATGACTTGCATCGACAGGCCGTCCAGCACCTTGAAGCTGCCGAAGCTTTTCGAGATGCTGTCGATCTTGATGATGGGCGCTGGTGCGGACAAATGTATTTCCCCGTGCTGGAGAAGCCTATGCCCCTTAACGATGCGGAACGCGCCAAATCATGTCAATTGGGAAAATAATATCATGACAATTATTCTGATTCCCCACAATTTCCGGGCAAACCGGACCTAGATTGCGAGCAGCAGATGCTCCGGATCGCCAAGCAGCAGCTTGGTGACAACGCCGAGGCCGGCGCGCAGTTCCCCCTCGGTGGTCGAACCCAGCGAGATACGCACCGCCGGGTGCCAGGGCGCACCCGAAATACGGAAGGATGTTCCGGGCGCGATAGCCACGCCTTGCAGGCGGGCCTGGGCGACAAAGCTTTCCTCGGCACGGTCCGCGGGCAGTTGAAGCCAGACATGCAGCCCGTCTCGCCGGGCGCGATAGTCGACCCCCGCCAGCACCTGCGCTGCAATATCCTGCCGGCGCCGCAAAGCCGCGCGCTGCCAGTGGACAAGCTCCATCGCCGTGCCGTCGGTCACCCATTTGGTGGCGATCTCGGCCACCAGCGGCGTCGCCATCCAGTTCGAAACCAGATGCCGGTTGGCGACGGCGGCGACGTAGCGGTCGGGTGCGGCCAGATAGCCGATGCGCAGGCCGGGCACGGTGATCTTGGTGAAGGAGGTGACGTAGAGCGTGCGCTCCGGCTCGAACGCGGCAACCGGCGGCGGCCGGTCTTCGACCAGCGGACCCAGCACATCGTTCTCGATGATGGCGATATCGTGCTTGCGCGCGACCGCGGCGATCTCTTCTCGCCGCCGCGCATCCATCAGCGTCGCCGTCGGATTGATGACCGAGGGCTGCACGAAGACCGCGCGGATGTCGGAAAGCCGGCAGGCCTCGTCCAGCGCTTCCGGAATCAGGCCGTTGTCGTCGATCGGCAGGCCTTCCAGGTTGAAGCCGAGATAGCGTGCCAACGGCACCAGCGTATGGTGGCCGATCGCCTCCGTGGCGACCGTAGAGCCCGGCGGCGCGACGCTCATCAGCGCCACTGTCATGCCGGCGGTGGCGCCGTTGGTCAGGCTGACGTTCTGCGGCGATGCATCGAGGCCGCACAGTCTCAACCATTCGACGGCGACGGCGCGGTGGCGGGGAAACACCATGTTGGGCCCGAACGAAAGTGCTGAACTCGACGGCAGGTTCTCAGCCAGCCATCCCAGTGCCTGCTTCAGCCGCTCAAGATGCATCGGCTCGCAGACCGGTTTCAGGATCGAAAGGTCGATGACTTCACCGAGCCGCTCCGGCAGATAGGGCGGCTCGGGCTCGCGGCGCTGCGTCTGGACGAAGCTGCCGCGGCCGATCTCGCCCGAAATCAGGCCGCGCCGGATCAGTTCCTCATAGGCGCGGCTGACCGTCTGCACCGAAAGCTTGAGGTCGTCGGCCAGCCTGCGATGGGTCGGCAACCGCGCGCCATTGGCAAGGCGTCCGTCATGGATGGCGCGCGCGAACTGGTCGGCCAGCGACTGATAGGCCGGCCGCCGGATAAGCGCGGGATCGGGTTGCCACAATGTCATGACTTATTAGAGATCGAAATCAGTGCAATTGACAATCGAAATAATGCGCCGTCATGGTACTCGGACGAAAAAGTGAGCCCTGATGACATCAGCGAAACTCGACCCGATCGACCTGAAAATCCTCGACGCCATCCAGCGCGACGGACGCATCACCAAGCTGGCGCTGGCCGAGCAGGTCGGCCTGTCTCCGACGCCGTGCTGGATGCGGTTGCGCAAGCTGGAAAAGGCCGGCATCGTCTCGGGCTATCACGCCAGGATCGCCATGCGCGTCGTGGCACCCGTTGCCACCGTGCTGATGGAGGTGACGCTGGCAAACCACCGCCAGGCCGATTTCGACCGCTTCGAGCGCGTTATACGCGATGTTCCCGAGATCGTCGCCTGCTGGTCTGTCGGCGGCGGCGTCGACTATCTGTTGAAAGTAATGGCGCGCGACATCGACGCCTATCAGCGGCTGGTCGATGGCTTGCTGGACCGCGAGATCGGCATCGATCGTTACTTCACCTACATCGTCATCAAGACCGTGAAGGACGAGGTGGCGCTGCCCATCGCAGAGCTTTTGCCGGCGTCGTCATAGGAGCGGAGAGATTCTCTCGCCGGGCAACCCGATAGAGAGAGTCTCTCTACGTCAGGACTTCCAAACAGCCTCTCTATCTGCATCGGGCGGATAGTCTTCCCTTATCAGTCCGAACCGGGAGGCTTTGACCATGTCCGCGCATTTCGCCCGCTCGCATCGCCATGAAGCGCTCGACGGCCTCGCCGACCGCCGGCTGCTGCGCGAACTGGCCTATGTCGATGGCCACTGGACCGCAAGCGAGGCTGCCGAAAGCTTCGAGGTCACCGATCCGGCCACCGGCACGACCGTCGCTTTCGTCGCCGCGCTCGATGGCCGGCAGACGACAAAGGCGATCGATGCCGCGGCGCGCGCCTTCCCGGCCTGGCGGGCGCTGTTGCCGCAGGAGCGCTCGAAAATTTTACGAAAATGGTTCGAGCTGATCGTCGGCGCCAAGGATGATCTGGCTCTGCTGATGACGCTTGAACAGGGCAAGCCTCTGCAGGAATCGCTGGGCGAGATCGACTACGCCGCCTCCTTCGTCGAATGGTATGCCGAAGAAGCAAAACGCCCGAACGCCGAGAGCGTCACCAGCCATCTGCCGAACGCCGAGATGATGGTGCGGCGCGAGCCGCTCGGCGTCGTCGGCGTTGTCACGCCGTGGAATTTTCCGTCGGCCATGCTGACCCGTAAGGCGGCCGCCGCCCTTGCCGCCGGCTGCACCATCGTCGCGCATCCGTCCTCGGAAACGCCGCTGTCGGCGCTGGCGCTGGCCGAACTCGGCGAACGCGCCGGCCTGCCCGTGGGCGTCTTCAACATCGTCACCGGCAAGGCTTCGACGATCGTCGGCCGGATGTGCGAAGATCCGCGCGTGCGTGCCATGAGCTTCACCGGCTCGACCGAGATCGGCCGGCTGATCGCCGCCCAGAGCGCGCCGACCATGAAGCGGCTGGTGATGGAGCTTGGCGGTCATGCCCCGCTGATCGTCTTTGCCGATGCAGATCTGGACAAAGCGGTTGATATCGCCATCGACGCCAAATTCGCCACGTCGGGCCAGGACTGCCTCGCCGCCAACCGCATCTACGTCCAGCGTCCGATCTACGATCGGTTCTGCGCCGCCTTCGCCAAGCGCATCGAGACGCTGCGGACCGGCAATGGCCTAGCCGAGAAGATCGACATCGGGCCGCTGATGCATGAGCGCGCCATCAAGAAGGTGGAGGAACAGGTCGCCGATGCCATCGCTCACGGCGCGCGCTGCCTCACCGGGGGCAAACGGCACCAGGCCGGCCCGCTGTTCTACCAGCCGACGCTGCTGGCCGATGTCAGTGACGAAGCGCTGATCATGCGCGAGGAGACGTTTGGCCCGGTTGCCGCCGTGACGCCGTTCGACAGCGAGGATGACGTGATTGCCCGCGCCAACGCCACCGAGTATGGCCTCGTCGCCTATGTCGTGACCGAGAATGGTGGCCGGCAGCAGCGCATGGGCCGCGCGCTCGACTACGGCATGGTCGCCATCAACCGCGTCAAGATCACCGGCGCGCCGATCCCGTTCGGCGGCGTCAAGCAATCGGGCATCGGGCGCGAAGGCTCGCGCCACGGGCTCGAAGCCTTCACCGATCTGAAGTATCTCTGTCTGGACGTCGCCTAGGTTCGTCCTGCCATCCCTCAAGGAGTTAAAAAATGCTCGACCAGTCCAACGAACTCGCCGCCTGGGATCGCGACCACTTCTTCCATCCCTCGACCCATATGGGCACGCACGCGCGGGGCGAAAGCCCGACACGCATCATGGCCGGCGGTGAAGGCGTCACCGTGTGGGACAACAATGGCAGGAAGAGCCTCGATGCCTTCGCCGGGCTCTATTGCGTCAATGTCGGCTACGGCCGCCAGAAGATCGCTGACGCCATCGCCGCCCAGGCGAAGAACCTCGCCTATTACCACGCCTATGTCGGCCACGGTACCGAGGCCTCGATCACGCTGGCCAAGATGATCATCGATCGCGCGCCGCAGGGCATGTCGCGGGTCTATTTCGGCCTCTCCGGTTCGGATGCCAACGAAACCAACATCAAGCTGATCTGGTACTACAACAACGTGCTCGGCCGGCCGGAGAAGAAGAAGATCATTTCGCGCTGGCGCGGCTATCACGGCTCGGGCGTGATGACGGGATCGCTGACCGGGCTCGACCTGTTCCACAACGCCTTCGACCTGCCGCGCGCGCCGATCCTGCACACCGAGGCACCCTACTACTTCCGCCGCGCCGACCGTTCGATGAGCGAGGAGCAGTTTTCGCAGCATTGTGCCGACAAGCTCGAGGAGATGATCCTGGCCGAAGGCCCGGAAACCGTCGCTGCCTTCATCGGCGAGCCGATCCTCGGCACTGGCGGCATCGTGCCGCCGCCGGCCGGCTATTGGGAAAAGATCCAGGCGGTGTTGAAGAAGTACGACGTGCTTCTGGTCGCCGACGAAGTGGTGACGGGCTTCGGCCGACTGGGCACCATGTTCGGCTCCGACCATTACGGCATCAAGCCGGACCTGATCACCATCGCCAAGGGCCTGACCTCGGCCTATGCGCCGCTGTCGGGCGTCATCGTCGCCGACAAGATGTGGCAGGTGCTGGTTGAGGGCTCCGACAAGCTCGGTTCGCTCGGCCATGGCTGGACCTATTCGGCACATCCGATCTGCGTTGCCGCCGGCGTCGCCAATCTCGAGCTGATCGACGAGATGGATCTTGTGACAAATGCCAAGGAGACCGGCGCCTATTTCCGCGCCGAGCTGGCCAAGGCGGTCGGCGGCCACAAGAATGTCGGTGACGTCCGCGGCGACGGCATGCTGGCAGCGGTGGAATTCGTTGCCGACAAGGACGACCGGGTGTTCTTCGACGCTTCGCAGAAGATCGGACCGCAGGTGGCGACAGCGCTTGCCGCAAGCGGCGTCATCGGCCGCGCCATGCCGCAGGGCGACATTCTTGGCTTCGCGCCGCCGCTCTGCCTGACCCGCGAGGAAGCCGACATCGTCGTGTCGAAGACCGCCGATGCGGTCAAGAGCGTGTTTGCCAATCTCTGAGATCGACTATGAATGCCATGACCAGAACCCTCCCCGCCACCATGGCCGCCGTGCTGCTTGTCGGGCACGGCGGGCCGGAAAAACTCGTCTACCGCAGCGATGTGAAAGTGCCCGCGCCTGCGCCAGGTGAAGTGCTGGTCAAGGTCAGCGCTTGCGGCATGAACAACACCGATGTCTGGGTGCGCCAGGGCGCCTATGGCACGGAGGAGGACGCTGCCGCCGTGTCGACATGGCGGCGCCAGGGCAACACGCTTGTTTTCCCGCGCATCCAGGGCACCGACACCGTCGGTACCATCGCCGCCGTCGGCGAAGGCGTGTCGCCGGAGCGTATCGGCGAACGGGTGATGGTCGATTTCTCCATCTACAATCGCGACGACGATTCGCTCGCCGACATCGACTATATGGGCCATGGCCGCGACGGCGGCTACGCCGAATACCAGGCCGTGCCGGCCGAGAATACGCATGTCGTCGATACCGACATGAGCGACGTCGAACTCGCCACCTTCTGCTGCGCTTACCTGACCGGCGAACAGATGCTGGAGCGCGCCGGCTTGAAGGCCGGCGAGCGCGTGCTGGTCACCGGCGCCTCGGGCGGCGTCGGTTCCGGCATCGTGCAACTGGCACGGGCGCGCGGCGCCATTCCCTATGCCGTCGTCGGCAAGGGCAAGGAACAGGCGGTGCTGGACATCGGCGCCGAGGCGGTCATCACCCGTGGCGTCGCAGACCTGCCGCAAGCCGTGATTGAAGCGACCGGCGGCCAACCGATCGACGTGGTGGCCGACCTGGTCGGCGGCGCGATCTTCAACGACCTCTTGCGTATTCTCAGGCCCGAAGGCCGCTACACGACCGCCGGCGCGATTGCCGGTCCGGTCGTGCAACTCGATCTCAGGACCATGTATCTCAAGCAGTTGCAGTTGCATGGTTCGAGCCAGGGCACGCGCGCGGATTTCCGTCGCATCGTTGGTTACATCGAGGCGAAGAAAATCCGGCCGCTGGTCGGTGGCGTCTACAAGCTCTCCGATTTCCACCATGCGCAGGCGGATTTCATTGCCAAGGATTTCGTCGGCAAGCTGGTGGTGGTGCCGGATGCCATGTGGGGTTCGGCTGGCTGAACACTCTATGCCTCAACCCTGCTGGGCCGCCCTCAACAGCATGCCGAACAGGTCGCGCGGTTCGTCGGGGTCGGCCAGCATGTCGAGTTCCTGGTAGAGGCCGGTCGACTTCAGCTGATCCCTGACATAGCGCAGCGCCGAAAAATCCTCGATGGCGAAGCCGACCGAATCGAACAGCGTGATCTGGCCGGAATCGCGCCGGCCTTGCACGGCGCCTGACATCACCTGCCACAACTCGATCACCTCATGATCCGGCGCAAGCTGCTGGATCTCGCCCTCGATGCGGGTCTGCGGCGGGTATTCGACGAAGATGTCTGAGCGCAGCAGGATATCGCGATGCAATTCGGTCTTGCCGGGACAGTCGCCGCCGACCGCGTTGATGTGCACGCCGGAGCCGACCATGTTGTCTGTGAGGATGGTGGCGTACTGCTTGTCGGCGGTGACGGTGGTGATGATGTCAGCCCCCTCGACCGCCTCCTGCGCGGTGCCGCAGGCGACCATGTCGAAGCCGAGACCGGCGAGATTACGGATGCATTTTTCGGTGGCCGAGCGGTCGATATCGTAAAGCCTCAGCCTGTCGACGCCGAGCAGCGCCTTGAAGGCCACCGCCTGGAATTCGGCCTGGGCGCCGTTGCCGATCAGCGCCATGCAGCTGGAGCCGGCCGGCGCCAGGTACTTGGCGGCCAGAGCCGACATCGCCGCCGTGCGCAGCGCCGTCAGGATGGTCATTTCGGACAGCAATACCGGGTAGCCATTGTGGACGTCGGCGAGCATGCCGAAGGCGGTCACGGTCTGGCGTCCCTCGCGCATGTTCTTGGGATGGCCGTTGACATATTTGAAGCCGTAGACTTCGCCGTCGCTGGTCGGCATCAGTTCGATGATACCCTCGGCGCTGTGCGAGGCGACGCGCGGCGTCTTGTCGAACAGCTCCCAGCGGCGGAAATCATTCTCGATGTAGCCGGCGAGTTCGACGAGGAAGCGTTCGACGCCGATCTTCAGCACCAGCTTCATCATATGATCGACGCTGACGAAGGGCACGATGTTGAGATTGGGGATCATTTTTTCTTATCCTTGCCGCATGCAGGCGCTCAGTCCTGGCGATGCGCGTTGTGTGCCTTCATCATTGTTGCCAGCGCCGGATCGTTTTGCTCCAGCACCCTGATGGCTCCGCCTGTGTCGTAGAGGCGCTCATCCTGGCCCATCTTGAACTTGGCTTCGAGCCGCCCGATCGGCAGGTCAAACCCTATGATACCAGGTATGCGCCGCTCCATGCCGCCTGGTCCGAGCTCACGCATGCCCCAGCGATCGTCGCGATCCTTCTCCAGCACGTCGACAAGCTGCAGGAGATGCCGGGCGGTGCCGTGATCGTCGAGCGGCACCGGATGCCCATGACAATGCACGACGGCAAAGTTCCAGGTCGGCGCGCTGTCGCGCACCGGATTGCGCGGATACCAGGACGGCGAGATGTAGCCATGCGGGCTGTGGAAGACAGTGATCGTCTCCCTGCCTTCGCTGATCAAGGTGCTGTGCGGATTGGCCCGGGCGAGATGCGAGATCAGCGTTCCGTTTTCACCCCGCGCGCGATCGAGCACGAAGGGAAGATGAGAGACGACAAGGCCCTGCGGTCCCGCTGTCACCACCGTGGCAAAGGCCGCGGCCTCGATCAGGCCGAACACCTCGTCGCGCGACAGTGGCGCGAACTCGGGCTTGGTATACATCAGGTCAGCTTCGCTGGGCGCGAACCGCCGGGATCAGGCCTTGCGGGCGAACCAGCAGCACGGCGATGACGCCCGACAGCACGATGGCGTCGCGATAGGGCGCGATCGCTCCCGGCAATGTCGCTTGCAGCAGCACCTCGATGATGCCGAGCAGGAAGCCGCCGGCGACAGCACCGGGCAAGCTGCCGAGCCCGCCGACGACGGCGGCGATAAACGCCTTCAGCACCGGCGTGAAACCCATCAGCGGGTCGACCGAGGCACGCTGCGCCGCCC
>NZ_RZRW01000184.1:0-10021 GCF_003998745.1 Mesorhizobium sp. M7A.F.Ca.US.014.04.1.1
GAACAGCCATTGTGATGGGAGATTCTGGCAGCATCGTCAACGACGGTCGCATTACCGGTGGCCGCGCCGGGGTTTCTGCATCCGCCGGTGCAGCGATCGACCTCAGAAATGGTGGGACGGTTTTTAACAGCGGAGTGATCATTGGCGGCGAGGGCAACGGTGGCCATGCCGGCGGCTCTAACGGCCCTGCTGGCGGAACCGGCAGTGGCGGCGCCCCCGGCTATATTCCCCTGACGCCCAGCAATGGAAACGGTGGTACCGGCATCGTTGGGGCCAATTTGGCGGTGCTTAACGTTGGGGAGATTACTGGGGGAGATTCTTTCTTTGGCCGGGCTAACGCCATCACCTTCACCGGCGGCGTCAACACGCTTTCCCTGCGAAACGGCTCGATTATCACCGGCAATGTCGTGGTGGAGAGTGGCGCGACCGGCTCATTGATGCTCGGGGACTATGACACGCTGCCTTCCACACCGGCCTTCAATGTCTCGAAGCTCGTGAATACGGCCACGGTAGGCGCGAGTGACGAGTTCGGCGGCTTCACGAGCTTTAACAAGGCCGGGACGAATACCGTTACCCTGACCGGCACGGGTGCGCAGGACTGGACCATCGATCAAGGCACCTTGGTCGGCGACACCAACAGCTTCGGCGGCAATCTCACCTTCTCAGGCGTGAACACCGGCGCCGTCGTCTTCGACCAGGCGAGCGACGGTACCTATGCCGGGACCATTACCGGCCCCGGCCATTTCGGCAAGGCCGGCGCCGGTACGCTGACGCTGTCAGGCGACGCTTCCGACCTCGCGGGCAACCTGGGCGTCATGGGGGGCACGCTCGACATCGACACTCAGCTCACCTCTTTTACCGGGATCATTGCTACTGACGGAACTGATCCGGACGAGGGGGCAACCGCAAGAGTTTCAGGGTCGGCCACCTGGACTGCCGACGTCCTTAGGGTCGGGGATTCCAATGGGGATTCCAAAGGGAAAGGGAGCTTGATCGTCGAGAATGGCGGTCAGGTTTTCAACGATTCGGGAGTTGTGGCGTATGGCGCGGGCAGCACTGGCTCCGCGGTGATTTCCGGAAATGATTCGGGTTGGACACTCGTTGATGCCATCGCAGTTGGTCTCTTTGGCAATGGATCGCTCAGCATTGAAAATGGCGGGCAGGTTTCCAGCGGCAACAACGCCATTGTTGGTTGGGATGCTCAAGCCACCGGAATTGTGAATATTACGGGTCCCGGGTCGGTTTGGACAGGCGACTCCATCATTGCCGTTGGCGTCTTGGGCAAGGGCACGCTGACTCTGTCGGAGGGCGGACAGGTTTCGCTTGCCGGGGGTCCTGCTATCGTTGGGTTGGCGGCCCAGCCAGGATCATTCGGAACGCTCAACATCGGTGCGGCAAGTGGGGAAGTGGCGAAGGCCGCCGGCACGGTTGATGCGGCATCGATAGCTTTTGGCGCTGGCACAGGCACGGTTGTGTTCAATCATCTGGGAAATCCCGATGGGTCCGATCTGATTTTCACCCCTTCCCTGACCGGCTTGGGGACCATCCTCCATGAAAGCGGCACGACCGTTTTGGCCGCGGACAGTTCCAGCTTCACCGGTGCCACCACTGTTGCAGGCGGCACGCTTCTTGTCGGGAACCATGCCAGTGCCGGCTTCCTCGGTGGCACGATCAATGTCGAGGACGGCGCCACGCTCGGTGGCTCGGGCACGGTGGGCACGACGACGGTTGCCGATGGCGGGCATATCGCGCCAGGCAATTCGGTGGGTACGCTGACGGTTGCCGGAAATCTGGGCCTCTCTTCAGGGTCGATTCTCGATTACGAATTCGGCAATCCAGGCGGTTCAACCGGCTCTCCGGGGATAAGCGACCGCATCGGGGTGAGTGGCAATCTGACGCTCGACGGTACGCTCAATCTTGCGCAGAGCGGCGACGTGGCCGATGGCACGGCGGGCCTCGGCTATTACCGGCTGATGACCTATGGCGGCAGCCTTACCGACAACGGCCTGGAGATCGGCACGAAGCCGCCGCTTTCCGATCCGGCCGCCTATGAGATCCAGGCGGGCGGCGGCAATGTCGACCTCTTCATCGGAGCGGCCGGCGACGACACGCTGCAGCACTGGCAAGGCGGCGACGGGACCTGGAACACCACGAACGAAAAATGGCTGAACCAGGGCGGCGATACTCTCGTCTCCTGGGCAGGAAACCATGCGGTGTTCAAGAACGAACCGGGCGGCTTCGACGGCGGCACGATCGCCGTCGAAGGAGCGCAAAGCTTCAAGGGCCTGCAATTCGTCGACAGCGGCTACCGCCTGGAAGGTTCCGGCACGCTCGCGATAGATGGTTCCGACAGCGCCGATGGCAATGCCGAGATCCGCGTGCTGGCCGGCACGGCAGCCACCATCGCGACGACGATTACCGGCGCGGGCGGGGTCAGCAAGACGCAAGGCGGCACGCTCGTCCTGGAAGGCAGCAACAGCTATCAGGGCGGCACGCGGCTTCTAGGCGGGATTATTTCCGTTTCTTCCGATGCCAATCTCGGCGCTGCAAGCGGTGCCCTGACATTCAACGGCGGCACGCTGCGGAACACGGCGGCGTTCGCGACGGCGCGCAACGTCACCCTGGATGCCGGCGGTGGGACGTTCCAGACCGATGCCGACCTGACGGCGAACGGCGTCATCTCCGGGACCGGCGCGCTCACCAAGACCGGGGCCGGCGGGCTGGTGCTTTCGAGCGCCAACAGCTACGCCGGTGGGACGACGGTTTCGGCAGGATTCATCACCGCGGCGACGACAGGCGCGCTGGGCAGCGGACCGGTGAATGTCAAGGCCGGTGACCTCCGCTTCATCAATGATGCAAGCGCCGAGAGCCTCGACATCGTCATGGAAACAAACGCAACGATGCGCTTCGATGGCAGTGCGTCGGCGGGAACGGCGACGATCGTCACTACCCAAAGCCGCATCAACTTCAACGACGAAACATCGGCCGGTGCGGCTTCGATCACCGGCAATGGTAGCAGGACGTCCTTCAACGGCAATTCGAGCGCCGCCAATGCCACGATTGGCGTTACAATCCAAGGAACGCTCGACTTCTACGACACCGCGTCTGCCGGCAGCGCCGCCATCACCAACAAGGGCGGCTTCGTTGGCTTCCATGGCGCCAACACCGCGGATGGCGCCACGATCATCAACGATACGGGGGGAAAGGTCGACATCTCCGAAATGACGTCGGACGGTATCGCGATTGGCTCGCTTTCGGGCGATGGTCTCGTCTTTCTCGGCTCGAAGGTGCTGACGCTTGGCGGATTGGATAAGAACGACACCATCGGCGGCGTCATCCAGGATGGCAGCACTGGCATCGGAGGGAGCCTCGTCAAGACCGGCGCCGGCACGCTGACGCTGAACGGCGTCAGCACCTATACCGGTCTGACCACCATCGGCGGCGGCAAGCTCGTTGTCGGCGACGGCAGCCATTCCGGGGCAAGCATTGCTGGCGCCATTGCGGTTGCAGCCGGCGGCACGCTCGGCGGTTCGGGAACGGTGGGTACGACCACGATCGCTTCTGGCGGCACGATTACGCCGGGCAATTCGATCGGCACGCTGAATGTGTCAGGCGATTACACGCAGGAGATAGGCTCGACCTACGAAGTCGAGATCAATCCGGCCGGCAATTCCGACCTGATCGACGTGACGGGCAAAGCCACCATCCAGGGTGGCACCGTCTTCGCGCTCAAAGCGCCGGGCGGCTACAGTGCCGGAACCCGCTACACGATCCTGAGCGCGGATCAGGGCGTGACCGGCACCTATGATGCGTTCGACCAGAACGCCCCGTTTGTCGATCTGGCACTCGCCTATGACGCCAGTAATATCTATCTCGACGTTGCCCGCAATGACGTGTCGTTCTGCGACGTGGCCGGCACCCGCAACCAGTGTGCCACCGCCAATGGCGCCGAAAGCGCCGGGCCGGGCAACCCGATCTACGATGCAATCGCCGGCCTGCCGGACGATGAAACCGCACGCGAAGCCTTCGATGTGTTATCTGGCGAGATCCATGCGTCCGCCAAATCGGCGCTGATCGAGGACAGCCATTTTGTCCGCGATGCCATCAATGACCGCCTGCGTGCGGCCTTCGAGGGGGTAGGTATCCCGGCAACGCCGGTGCTGGCCTATGGCGAAGGCGGTCCGATGCTGGCGCCTGCCACCACCGATCGCTTTGCCGCCTGGGGCACGGCTTTCGGGTCATGGGGTTCCTTCGACGGCGACGGCAATGCCGCAGGCCTCGATACCTCCACCGGCGGCTTTCTTACCGGCGTCGACGGCCTTGTCGCGGAGGATGTGCGGCTTGGCATCATGACTGGCTACAGCCACACGAGCTTCGATGCCGACGGCCGATCCTCGTCAGGCTCGAGCGACAATTATCATCTCGGCCTTTATGGTGGCACGCAGCGGGGCGCTCTCGCCTTCCGCTCCGGGCTTGCCTATACGTGGCATGACATGAAGACATCGCGCTCGGTGGCCATGCCCGGCTTTGCCGACAGCCTGAGCGGCGACTACAACGCTGGCACCTTCCAGGCGTTCGGGGAACTCGGCTATCGCATCGATACGCCAGTCGCGGCCTTCGAGCCTTTTGCCAACCTCGCTTATGTCAACCTGCATACGGACGGCTTCACGGAAAAGGGCGGTGCGGCGGCATTGACCAGTGCAAGCCAGACCACCGACGCCACCTTCACCACGCTTGGTCTCAGAGCCTCCGCCGGCTTCACGCTCGGCGCCATCAATGCCACAGCGCGCGGCATGCTGGGCTGGCGCCATGCCTATGGCGACGTCATACCGACCAGCACACATGCCTTCTCTGCCGGTGATGCCTTCACGATCGCTGGCGTGCCGATCGCCAAGGACAGTGCCGCCATCGAAGCGGGGTTCGATCTCAACCTGACCGATGCCGCAACCCTCAGCGTCGCCTACCAGGGTCAGTTCGGCTCCGGCGTCCAGCAGAACGGCTTTAATGCAAAACTCAACGTGGAATTCTAATCAAGCGGGAAGGATCGTTCCGGAATGACTGCCCCTGACGGAAAAGGGGCTATTCAATCCGCTTGTCGCATCGCCCAGGCGGTCGTACGCCAGGAAGCGAACCTCGCGAGCGCCAGGCAGGAAGCCAGCCTTATCGCCGCCGGTCGGAGCGAGCCTACAAGGACGTGCGCAACTGTGATGAACGCGAACGCTGCGACCGCAGGTGCCGGACTTGATCGCGCAGAAGCGGACGCAGGAGCAGCTGGGAGGATTGTGTGGCGCGAAGCGGACCCTCCCAAGGTTCGGCTTTCCCCTAAACGCTTTACAGCCCGGTTTGGTAGCGCTACCGTTTCGGCCTAGCGTGAGCCTGGGAGGAGCCAGGGCTGTCGCTAGCGGAAGCGTTGTTCCTTCGACGACGTCGCAGGAATTTGTTGGGAGGATCGATGGCGTCTGTCGCAATTGGCGAAGTCTACAAATCATTCGGCGCTGTCGAGATCCTGCACGGGGTCAGCGTGAACATCGAGGACGGCGAGTTCGTCACTCTGGTCGGACCATCGGGCTGCGGAAAATCAACCCTTCTCAGAATGATCGCCGGCCTGGAAAAGATTTCACGCGGCCAGATCGCGATTGGCGAACGTGTCGTCAACAACGTTGCGCCCAAGGAGCGCGACGTCGCCATGGTCTTCCAGAACTATGCGCTCTACCCACACATGACCGTTGCCGAGAACATGGCGTTCTCGCTGATGCTCAAAGGAGTTTCCAAGCCGGAGAGCGATGCAGGCGTGCGCCGCGCGGCCGAAATCCTTGGGCTGGTGCCGTTGCTGGCGCGCTATCCTCGGCAGCTTTCCGGCGGCCAGCGCCAGCGCGTCGCCATGGGCCGCGCGATCGTGCGTGATCCGGCGGTCTTTCTCTTCGACGAACCGCTGTCCAATCTCGACGCCAAACTCAGGGTGCAGATGCGCGCCGAGATCAAGGAACTGCACCAGCGCCTCAAGACGACGACAGTCTACGTCACGCACGACCAGATCGAGGCCATGACCATGGCTGACAAGATCGTGGTCATGCATGACGGCATCGTCGAGCAGATAGGGCCGCCGCTGGAACTCTATGACCGGCCGAACAATCTTTTTGTCGCCAGCTTCATCGGCTCGCCGGCCATGAATTTGCTGAGGGGCGAGATCGCTATTGACGGCTCACCCTCGTTCCGCGGCGCCGGGGGGATTTCAGTCCCGTTGGCCTCGGCACTTTCCATCCCCAATGGCGAGCCTGTGGTGCTGGGAATAAGGCCCGAGCATTTGCGGCTGTCCGACGACCGGGGCATTCCGGTCACCGTCGCGGTGGTTGAACCAACCGGGTCCGAAGTGCAGCTCATCGGCCGGACAGCCGGCGGCGAAGAGATCGTCGCGAATTTCCGGGAACGACATTCCTTCACGCCGGGCGAAACCATCCGGCTTACGGCCGAGCCCGGCCTCATCCATCTCTTTCACGGAGAAACCGGACAGAGGTTCCAAACACGTACCGATCAGTAGGACCACAGGCAAGGACAACAAGCAGGAGGAAACGAGCATGAAGTTCACCAGACGTGACGTGATCCGCACCACCGCCGGCGCGGCGGCGGGTGCCTTGGGAAGTCGGTTCATCAGCTCTCCGGCCCTTGCCCAGGACGGACCGAAATACAAACCCGAGGATGGCGCCAAGCTTAGACTGCTGCGCTGGTCGCCCTTCGTCCAGGGCGACGAGGACCAATGGCTGGCCAACACCAAGCGCTTCACCGAAGCGACCGGTGTCGCGGTCCGCGTCGACAAGGAAAGTTGGGAGGACATTCGCCCCAAGGCGGCGGTCGCGGCAAATGTCGGCTCCGGCCCCGACCTGATGTTCGTCTGGTTCGATGACCCGCACCAATATCCCGACAAGCTGCACGACGTGAGCGAACTCGGCGAGTATCTCGGCTCGAAATACGGCGGCTGGCATGATGGACCAAAGCAATATGCGACCCGGGAAGGCAAATTCATCGGCCTGCCACTGGCCACGATCGGAAATGCCATCGTCTATCGGGAAAGCTGGGTGAAAGAGGCCGGCTTTTCGGAGTTTCCCAAGGACACGAAAGGCTTCCTGGAACTTTGCAAGGCCTTGCAGGCGAAGGGCCATCCGGCCGGCTTCACGCATGGCCATGGCGTCGGCGACGGCAACAACTATGCTCATTGGCTGCTGTGGAGCCATGGCGGCCAGATGGTCGACGAGAGCGGCAAGGTAACGATCAACAGCCCCGAGACCCTCAAGGCCATCGAATACGCGCAGGAACTCTACAAGACCTTCATTCCAGGCACCGAAAGCTGGCTCGACGTCAACAACAACCGCGCCTTCCTGGCCGGCGAACTGGCTGTCATCGCCAACGGCATCTCGGCCTACAACACCGCCAAAATCAATAAGGACAATGATCCGAAGCTGGCTGAAATCGCCAAGGACATACGCACCACCAACCTGCCCATCGGCCCTGTCGGCAAATCCGTCGAATTGTTCCAGGTGACCACGGCTGTCATCTTCAATTACACGCCCTACCCCAACGCGGCCAAGGCGTATTTGCAGTTCATGTTCGAGGAACCGCAAATGAAGGACTGGATCACCTCCTCGGCCGGATATTGCTGCCAGACCCTGAAGGCATTCGACAACAACCCGGTATGGACTGCCGATCCCAACAACGCCGCTTACGCCAAGGCTTCGGCTACTCTGCGGCCTAACGGCTATGCCGGGCCGCTCGGCTATGCTTCGGCGGCAACCATGGCCGACTACGTGCTGGTCGATATGTTCGCCAAAGCGGTGACCGGCCAGGCGACGCCGCAAGAGGCAATGGAAGAGGCCGAGAAGCGGGCAAATCGCTATTATCGCGTTTGAGCCGGCTCAGCCGGGCAGCGCGGCTGCCCGGCTGGCTTCGGATTGCATCGTGGCCGATCCGGCCGATCAATGAGACCTCAGCAGGAGCCGACCCATGGCTGTGCCGTCAGCTGCTATCCAGCCGCGATCTTCGATCTTCTCACGGATTCTATCGCGCTGGAGCGAAAGCCGGAACGCACTTGGCTTCGGCTTCATGCTTCCGGCGGCTGCACTGCTGCTTGTCTTCCTGACCTATCCGCTGGGGCTCGGCGTCTGGCTCGGCTTCACCGACGCCCGCATCGGCCGCCCCGGCATCTTCATCGGCATCGAAAACTATGAATATCTGTGGAGCGACGCCGTCTTCTGGCTCTCCGTCTTCAACACCTTGCTCTACACGATCAGCGCTTCGATCCTGAAATTCGCGCTCGGCCTCTGGCTGGCGCTCCTCCTCAACCAGAACCTTCCCTTCAAATCGTTCTTCCGCGCGATTGTCCTGCTGCCGTGGGTGGTGCCGACGGTGCTCTCGGCCATCGCCTTCTGGTGGATCTACGATTCGCAGTTCTCCATCCTCTCCTGGGCGCTGCAGCAGATGGGACTGATCGACCACCGCATCAATTTCCTTGGCGATCCGGAGAACGCACGCGCCTCGGTGATCGTCGCCAATGTCTGGCGCGGCATTCCTTTCGTGGCCATCACGCTGCTGGCCGGCCTGCAGACGATTCCCCAATCGCTTTACGAGGCCGCGACGCTCGACGGCGCCAGCCGTTGGCAGTTGTTCCGCTATGTGACGCTGCCGTTGCTGACGCCGATCATCGCCATCACCATGACCTTTTCGGTCCTGTTCACCTTCACCGATTTCCAGCTGATCTATGTGCTGACTCGCGGCGGGCCGGTGAATGCCACCCATCTGATGGCGACGCTCTCGTTCCAGCGCGGCATTTCCGGCGGCCAGCTTGGCGAGGGAGCCGCGATCGCGGTGGCGATGATCCCGTTCCTGCTTGCGGCGATCCTTTTCAGCTATTTCGGGCTGCAACGTCGTAAATGGCAGCAGGGCGGTGGAGACTGACATGGCCGCGATCGAAACGAGCAACCGTCCGAACACGGATGAAGGCGGCATGGGCTATCTTCAGAGCCTGCCCCGGCGCGTGGTGACCGTTTATCTGCCGCTCCTGATCTTCGTCATCGTGCTGCTGTTCCCGTTCTACTGGATGACGATCACGGCGGTGAAACCCAATCTCGAGATGACGGATTATGCCAATTTCAACCCGTTCTGGGTCGTCCATCCGACGCTCGAGCATATTCGGTATCTGCTCTTCGAGACGTCCTATCCGGGTTGGCTTCTCAACACGATCATCATCTCGACCGCCGCAACTTTCCTGTCGCTGCTGGCGGCGGTGTTCGCAGCCTATGCGATCGAACGCTTGAGGTTTTCCGGGGCGCGGCAGGTCGGCTTGGCGATCTTCCTGGCCTATCTCGTGCCGCCCTCGATTCTGTTCATTCCACTGTCGGTGATGGTGTTCAACCTCGGCCTTTACGATACGCCGTTCGCACTGATCCTCACCTATCCGACGTTCCTCATTCCATTCTGCACGTGGCTCTTGATGGGCTACTTCCGCTCGATACCCTTCGAACTGGAAGAATGCGCGCTGATCGACGGAGCGAGCCGCTGGCAAATCCTGACCAAGATAGTTCTGCCGCTGTCGGTGCCCGGCCTGATCTCCGCCGGCATCTTCGCCTTCACCCTGTCATGGAACGAATTCATCTACGCCTTGACCTTTATCCAGTCGTCCGAAAACAAAACCGTGCCGGTCGGCGTGCTTACCGAACTCGTACGTTCGGACGTCTATGAATGGGGAGCCCTGATGGCAGGCGCGCTGATCGGCTCCCTGCCGGTGGTGGTGCTCTATTCATTCTTTGTCGAGCACTACGTCTCCTCGATGACGGGGGCGGTCAAGGAGTGAGGCTGAGGCGGAAATCCCACCCTCGGCCGGCAGCTTCGATCCGATCCCCGCACTCCGCTCCCTCTCCTTCCCGCAAGCCTGCCACAAGCTTGTTGAGGCATGGTCTGGTCAGGGAAAACCGGTAAAAGGCGGACTTTCTTGGCGATTTCTCCACCCAGCGACATCGTTATGGATGTGGCC
>NZ_RZRW01000185.1:0-9972 GCF_003998745.1 Mesorhizobium sp. M7A.F.Ca.US.014.04.1.1
GATGGAAGCGGGGTGACCGCCGCTCTCGCTACGCGACGAAAAGATGTCCAAGCCTTCGCCGGCCGCTTGCAGGTCGCGCGTCAGCGCAATGATGCCCGACATGGAATCGAGGCTGTTGAAGGTGAAGCGCTTGCCGCGGATCAGATCGAGCGGGATGAGAGCGCTGCCATCCGCAGGCGATCGAACTTCCGGTCCCTCGCCTATCCGCATCACCAGAGCGCTCGAATAGAGCTCGCCCTGCCCGCCTTCATAGGCGTCATAGCTCGGCTGGCCGACCACCTGCACATGCCTGGACAGGCCAAGTTCCATCGGCCCCCAGCAGGTCTGCGCGAACAGCAGCAAAGGATGCAGCCACAATCTATGGAAATCGAGTTCATCCGGCGGCAATGTCGCGGGATCGGGTGCGATCAATGCACCGGCAGCATCGCGAATTCCGCCCGGCACCGGCGGCAGGTCGCCATTGCGCCGCACGATGGCTTCCGGCGCGTCGATCCCCTTTTGCCGAAACGCATCGCGCAGCAGCACCCATTGCGCGTCGACCTCATCGCGCATTTCGGGCCAATCATACATCGGCAACGCCGCAACCAATTCACTCATGCCGATATCAAATCATCATGTCTGGAAAAAGGATCGCGAAAACGCGGCGTCCAATCAGAATTGGCCGACACGGATTCCGGGTAGGCCGGAATTATTCCTTGGGCGGCTCGGCGGGAACCGGCGCACTGCCGAGCCCGCTGATGCTGCGCGCCCTGATGCGCGGCTTGAAGGCCCTGCCCGGCTCAGGCGCACGCCGCAGCACCGGGTGCACGATCGGCTCTTTCGCCTTGAACGCATAGGCTTTGACCAGCGCGAAATAATTCGGATAGGCATAGCCATTGTTCATCCGCAGCCATTCCTCACGGCGGTCGCGAAACAGCTTGGGCAGCTTGTACCAGGCCACGGTCGGGGTCTTGTGATGGACGAAATGCAGATTGTTGTTGAGGAACAGGAACGACAGCGGCGAGCGCTCGACGATCACCGTACGGCCTTCCGGATGTTCCGACCATTGATGCTCGGCGAACGTACGGATCGAGATCAGCGACTGGCCGAGCCAGACCGGCACCAGAATGTAAAGCCACAGCGGGATGCCGAAGCCGAACTGAACGATCGGCAGCACGACGGCCAGGCCGATCGCATGCAGCAGCCAGGCCTTGCGGATCGGCTTGTCGCCGGCGATCACCTGCTTGGCATCGTCGATGAAGAAGCCGACGCAGGACAGCCACGGGCCGAGCACGAAGCGGCCTGCCATGGTGTTGTTGATCTTGAGCAGGAATTTCATCGTCGGCGGCAGCTCGTCATGCTGCCAGAGCGCCTGATAATAGCTTTCCGGGTCATCGAGCGGGTCGGTCAGCCGCTCGTCGGCGTGGTGACGCAGATGAATGGTCTTGAAGCGGCGGAACGGCCAGACCAGACCGATCGGCAGAAACACGAAGGCTTCGTTGACCCGCGCGTTGCGCGTCGGATGCCCGTGCAGCACTTCGTGCATGATCGACGACTGCAATGCGGCGGTGAAGGCGAGGACGGCGAGCGCCAGGACGGGATAGGAAGGCCAGAGCAGGAAACCGGTGGCGAGCCATGTCGCGTAGCAGAAGAAGGCGAGTACCACGGTTGGCCACTCAATGGCCCGTACGCTGTGTCGCCTGATGCTCTTGCTCGTCATGCTATCGACCACTGCCCCTCAGTCGCCGGAATCCCAATTGATTCCTGACAGCATTGTGTCAGGAGAAATGATTCCACTCAACGAGACAAAGTGCACAAACTGTTGCGATTGCGCATTTTTGACCGCACATGTTATACATTGTAAACAGACTTAGGGATTCATTTACGCCTAACGCCACCCTCGGAGCGGTTCCGGCGCAAATTTTTCCTCAATCCAGGTGGAGCACGGACATGGACAAGCGCGACCTGTCGACGATCTTCCGCGAGCGACTGAAAATGCTCTTGACACGCTCCGACCTGAACCAGTCGGCCTTTGCAACCGCGGTCGGCATCGACCGCTCGGCGCTGTCGCAACTGCTGTCGGGCGCCTCGACGCGCCTGCCCCGCGCCGAAACACTGCTTAACATCGCCGCCGAGTTCAAGGTGTCGCTCGATTGGCTCCTCGGCCTCAGCCAGGACGAAGGTCTCACCGGCGAAATCCGCGAAAGCCTGGAGATCGAAGAGGCACCGGATGGTTTCGACCGCACGCTGTTGGCCAAATGGCATGCCGAGGCGGCAGGCACCAAGATCCGCTACGTGCCTGCCGGCATTCCCGATCTTCTGCGCACCGAAGCGCTGGTCGACTACGAAGCCGGCATCGCCAACAAGAGCCGCCTGGCGCAGGCCGGCGAAACGCAATACCGCATCGACTACAACAGGCGGCCTGAGACCGACATGGAAGTCTGCATGCCGCGCCACACGCTGGAGATATTTGCCCGCGGGCTGGGTGTCTGGGACCGTTTCCCCGAAGCCGACCGGCGCGCCCAGCTGCTGCACATGGCGACGCTGCTCGACGACCTCTACCCGACCTTCCGGCTGTTTCTCTATGACGGGCGGATGCGCTATTCGATCCCCTACACCATCTTCGGACCCTATCGCGCCGCCATCTATGTCGGCGACATGTATCTGGTGCTCAACGCCACTCAGCCGATCCAGACGCTGATCCAGCACTTCGACAATCTGATCCGGGCCGCCGACATCAATGCGCACGAGGCGTCCGGCTTCGCGCACAGACTGGCCGGCATGTCGTTCCCAACAGGCACTGTCTGATCTTCGGCAACAATGATCCTTCGGACGGAAACCGGCCTCCGCATTGGTGGCCGCGTTGCCGCCATTCCATTGACTACACATAAAGACTTCTTTATATCCTTATTCGACTTCGAAACATGAAAGCCAATCCGATGACGACCACCAACCCGATCGATGCTCTGCTGGCCGAAAAGGGCGTGCTGCTGGCCGATGGCGCCACCGGCACAAACCTTTTCGCCATGGGGCTGGAAGCCGGCGAGGCGCCCGAGCTGCTCAACGAGACGGCGCCCGACACCATCACCAGCCTGCATCAGAATTTCGTCGATGCCGGGGCCGACATCATCCTCACCAACTCGTTCGGCGGCACCCGCCACCGGCTGAAGCTGCATCATGCGCAGGATCGCGTGCATGCGCTGAACCAGCGCGCCGCCGAGATCGCGCGCGCCGTCGCCGACAGAGCTGGCCGCAAGGTCATCGTCGCCGGTTCGGTCGGACCGACCGGCGAATTGCTGGTGCCGCTTGGCGCCATGACCTATGACGAGGCGGTCGACGCCTTCGCCGAGCAGATCGAGGGTCTCAAGGAAGGCGGCGCCGAAGTCGCCTGGATCGAGACGATGTCTGCTCCCGACGAGATCCGCGCCGCCGCCGAGGCTGCCATCCGCGTCGGCCTGCCCTACACCTATACCGGTTCCTTCGACACCGCCGGCCGCACCATGATGGGCCTGCTACCCAGGGATATCCACGGCGTCACCGACGGGCTGTCGCAGGCGCCGCTTGGCGTTGGCGCCAATTGCGGCGTCGGCGCGTCTGACATCCTGGCCTCGCTGCTCGACATGACCGAGGCGAAGCCGGAGGCAACGGTGATCGTCAAGGGCAATTGCGGCATTCCCGAATTCCGCGGCACCGAAATCCATTATTCCGGCACACCCGAACTGATGGCCGACTATGTCAGGCTCGCCGTCGATGGCGGCGCCAAAATTATCGGCGGCTGCTGCGGCACCTCGTTCCAGCACCTTGCCGCCATGCGCAAGGCGCTCGACGCGCACACCAAGGCGGATCGTCCGACGGTTGCCGCGATCGTCGAGCGCATCGGCCCGATGCGCAACAAGGCGGCGACGGAAAATACCGCCGAGACCAGCGAAGCCCGCCGCGAGCGCCGCCGCAGCCGGGCCTGAGCTTATCGGTTTCGATTATTCGCTGTTGTCGGCGTAGCTCGACTGCGCCGACTTGAAGTCGACCACATTGTCGCTGTGCATCGTCATCAGCGCGCCGGATGAAACCGGATCGGTTATCTGCTCCAGCATGATGCGGAAGCGGTCGTTGGTCAGCGCCGACATGGCGGTGTGGCGCGCCTGCGCGACATCGTCACTGATACGCCTGGATTCCGATGATGGGGCCGATGAAACCGCCGAAGCATCTCGTGCCGGCGGTGTCGAGTTGGCGATAGTCCTGATCTGCAATTTCGGCTCCCTCAAGCCCGGTACACCTGTCCTGCGTAACAAGCAGGGGGTTGCGATCCGCTACCGGAAATGCCGCGCAATTTAACGACCTGGAGATTCTCCGAAAAAAGGCCGGCAAGGGAATGAACCCCTCGCCGGCATGCCTCACCCGCCCGCGGTCGGTTTCCCCTGTCAGAACGATCCCATCTGAAAGAAACCGGCCGTCATCACCCACTACCGATTACCGCCCAGCGCCGAGGCAAGGCGCACAAGCGAGAGGAACTCGGACCTGTACCCAAACGGGTCGGCTCCTCGAGCGGCAGTGGCGATCTCCATGATCTTGTCGTAACCGAACTTCGCGGTCGCATCCTCGTCGCGCAGCTTCTGGCCGAAGGCGGCGACCGCGACGGAGAAGCGCTGGTCGGTGCTGGCCTGGTCGAAAGACGAGATCTCGTTGGCCGAGGTCACCGGCGTGGTGATCAGCTTCGAGACGTCTTCATTCGGCAGCTTGTAGCGGATCTTGACGAAGGCATATTCGTCCGCATTGGCAACGCCGCCATTGTCCACCGACGCCTGGCCATAACGCAGCGCGTCGATCTGTTCGCCGCCGCTGCCCTTTGGCGTGATTTCATAGATCGCGGTGACGGAATGGCCCGAGCCGATATCGCCGGCATCGACGCGGTCATTGTTGAAATCCTCGCGGTTCAAGGCGCGGGTCTCGTAGCCGATCAGGCGATATTCCGAGACCTTGTTCGGATTGAACTCGACCTGGATCTTGACGTCCTTGGCGATGGTGAACAGCGTCGACGATGCATCTTCGACCAGCACCTTCTCGGCTTCGGCCAGCGTGTCGATATAGGCGGCGGTGCCGTTGCCGTTCTGGGCGATGGTCTGCATCATCTGGTCGTTCAGATTGCCGCGGCCGAAGCCGAACACCGACAGGAAGACACCGGTCTTGCGCTCTTTTTCGATCAGCCGCTTCAGATCGTCGTCGTCGCTCTGGCCGACATTGAAGTCGCCGTCGGTGGCGAGCATCACCCGGTTGACGCCGTCCTTGACGAAGGATTTCTGCGCCAGCCTGTAGGCTTCCTTGATGCCCGCCTCGCCGGCCGTGCTGCCGCCGGGCGTCAGATTGTCGATGGCACTGAGGATCTTGTCCTTTTGGGACGCCTTGGTCGGCTCCAGGACCGTGCCGGCGTCACCCGCATAGGTTACGATCGAGATCGTGTCGTCGGCCTTCAGCTTGCTGACCAGCAGCCGAAAAGCCGATTTGAGCAGCGGCAGCTTGTCCGGCTCGTCCATCGAGCCCGAGACATCGATCAGGAAGACCAGATTGGCCTTCGGCTGCTCGGTCGGCTTGACGTCAAAACCCTTGATGGCGACATGCATCAGCCTGGTATGCGTGTTCCACGGCGTCGGCATGACGCTGACGGTCGAGTTGAATGGTGTCGAGGCCGACTCCGGACCCTTCCAGTCATAGGGGAAGTAGTTGATCATCTCCTCGACGCGGACAGTATCGACCTGCGGCAGGGTGCCCTGCTTCAGCGAGCTGCGCACGAAGGAATAGGAGGCTGTGTCGACGTCGATCGAGAAGGTCGAGACCGGATCCTCGAGTGCCGCATGCACCGGATTGGTCTTGAAATCCTCGATGCGGTCGCGGTTTTCCGGTTGCGGCTGCATCTGGTCGGCCGGCAAGGTCGACGGCTGCTGCGGCGCCATCAGCTTGGACTCGGCCGGCATGCGGGCCCGCGACGTACTGGGCGCACTTACGGCGCCATCCAATGCGAATTCGCCTGTCGGTGCCGGTGGCGCAGGCTCGGCCAGCACACCGCGCTCCAGTGCATTCTGTTGTGCCGCGCCGGAAGCAACGGTCGATTCGGATTTCTGCGGCGAGGCCGGCGCCACAGGCGCATCGGTCGCGTCGCGGCTTTCCACATCGGCGTCGGCTTTCTTGTCCGTCTCCAGCCCGGTCGGAGCCGGCTTCGGCTCGGCGGTCGTCGGCTTGACGGTCGCCGGCTTGACGGTCGCCGGCTTGTCGGCCAGCGTCTCGGTGATTTTCTCGTCGCCGCCGAATTTCGGCGGCTGTTCCCTCAGCATATGGAAGGTGGCGTATCCGGCGATCGGCAGGGCGACGAGCCCGGCAAGAACCGGCGTGGCAATGAGTTTCTTTTGCATGATCTCGCTCCAGAGCTTTTGTGCTCGCTCTGTGAGACGAAGCCCGCCAACCGATCCTTGGGTAACGGCAGAAATATTTTCCTGATCGTATGCACGCAGGGCGGCTTCGAAAGCACGTGCCTTGGCATCCTTGGCGGGCGCCGGCGCTGCTATATCGCGCAGTCTGTTGAGTTCGTTGTCGTCAACCATGGTCACACTTCCCCGGCCGCGCGCATCAGCGTCTTCAGCCGTTTCTTCGCTTCATGGATGTGCCAGGAAACCGTCGTCTCCGAGATTGTCATCGCCTCGGCCGCGGCCGCATGGCTCAACCCTTCGCCATAGACCAGCAGCACCGCGTCGCGCTGCTTGTCCGGCAATCGCCGGACGGCCGCCCACAGCGCTTCGGCAGGGTCTTCCGGTTCGACCGACGCCTCGCCCGAGATCAGTGCATGGACGCCATAGGCCTCGGTCTTGACGGTCTCGCGGGCGGACTTTCGCATCACGTCGCGCGCGGCGTTCATCGTCACGGAATAGAGCCATGTGGTGAAGGCGCCGCCGCCGCGATAGTCGCGGATCGCTTTGCCCAGCCTGACGCAGACTTCCTGGGCGATGTCTTCGGCATCGGCCTTCCTGCCGCACCAGCGATAGGCGGCGCGATAGACGAAGTCATAGTGCCTTTCCAGCAATGTGCTGAAGGCCCTCCTGTCTCCGCCCTTCGCCCGCCCGATCAGTTCGGCGTCGGAGGCTTCGCTCTCATCCAGCATCATCGCCATCATTTGCCTGTTGGACGAAGGCTAATGGCTAATCCTTGGGGCAATGGAAAGATTTTTTTGGAAACCGCCGGATCGGGACCGTCAACACCCCCGCTTGACATATCCATATCTCGACAGTTATACGTAAATCAATAGCCACAGGGTTATCGATCCCGGATGACGAACGCTCACGATGTCCTCTTCAGAACGCTCTCCGATCCGACGCGTCGCGCGATCTTCGAGCGCCTGTGCCGGCAAGGCGAGCAGACGGTCGGCGCCCTGACGGCTCAGTCGGGGGTCTCTCAACCTGCGGTGTCGAAGCATCTCGGCGTGCTCAAGCAGGCCGGGCTGGTGCGCGATCGCCATCAAGGACGGCAGACCCATTACAGCGCCCAACTGGCAGCACTTTCCCCACTGACCGACTGGACGAACCAGATGAACGCGTTCTGGCAGAGCCGGTTCGACGATCTCGAAAATTTGCTCAAAAGAATCGACCAATGACCAACATTGCGACCGAAACGCGCTCTGTCATCGTCGAACGTGAGATCCCCTATCCGCCGGAAAAAATCTGGCGCGCGCTGACCCAACCGCATCTGATCGAGGAATGGCTGATGAAGAACGACTTCAAGCCAGTCGTGGACCACCGCTTCAAGCTGCGGAAGGAACCGCAACCTGACGTGAGCATCGTTGTGGACTGTCAGGTAACAGCCGTCGAGTTGAACAAGACACTGTCCTACACCTGGCAGGCCTATGGCCTTGAGAGTGTCGTCACCTGGACCCTCGTGCCGACCAGCACAGGCACCCGGTTGCGTATGGAACAGTCCGGCTTCCGGCCGGATCAGGAGCAGGCGTATCGGGGCGCGACGAGCGGGTGGCGACAGTACTTTGCAAATCTGAGTCAGGTCCTGGCGCGGATAGATTGAAACTCGCAGGTGCGGATCGGTGGCCCGCACCGGCTGTTTTGACAGGAGGAACTATTGGACTGGAACAAGTGGGTTCGGCAAATGCATCGCTGGCTGTCGATCATCTTTGCGCTGACCGTCATCGCCAACTTCGCCACCATGGCATTCAGGCAGCCTCCCGCCTGGGTGGTCTACTCGCCGCTCCTGCCGCTCCTCCTGCTGCTGCTCAGCGGCCTGTACATGTTCGTGCTGCCCTATGCCGCCAAGGGACGCGGCGTGCAGCGTGCCGGCGGGTAGGAGTGGGGCAGAGTGGCCAAGACGCAGGGACAATCGACCGAGGCCAAGGCTGCGCCAGTGCTGCTCTCCGGCGGCAACCCGCAAATCGCCAAGGGCGACGGCGACGCCCCGGTGCAGGCCTATATCGCTGCGATGCCGGACTGGAAGCGCGGCCTGGGCGAGCGCCTCGACGCGCTCATCGTGGGCAACGTGCCTGACGTCCGCAAGGCCGTGCGATGGAACTCACCCTTCTACGGCATCGAAGGCCAGGGCTGGTTCGCGAGTTTCCATGTATTCACCCACTATGTGAAGATGACCTTTTTCAGTGGCATCTCATTGCAACCGATCCCACCAGGCGGCACGGCCAAGAGCAAGGATGTGCGCTGGATCGACATCCGCGAAGACCGGTTCGACGAGGCGCAAATGGCGGAATGGATCAAGCAGGCCGCCGCCCTGCCCGGCTGGACCCCGTAGCGGCCACAGACGCAAGAATACGACAGAGGAGAAAGAGCGATGAAGATCAAGCTGACCAGCGTGTATGTGGACAACCAGGAAAACGCATTGCGCTTCTACACCGACGTGCTGGGCTTCACCAAGAAGGCCGATTTCAGCAACGGGCCCTATCGCTGGCTGACAGTGACCTCGGCTGAAGAGCCTGATGGAACCGAACTGCAGCTCGCGCTCAACGACAACCCGGCCGCCAAGGCCTATCAGGAAGCCATCTTCCAGCAGGGTCAGCCTGCGGTCATGTTCTTCACCGACGACGTCAAGGGCGACTACGAGCGCATCAAGGCGAAGGGTGGCGCGTTCACCGTGCCGCCGACCGAGGTGACCGGTTCAACCATCGCCCAGCTGAACGACAGCTGCGGCAACCTCGTTCAGATCACCCAACTGGCGCGCTGGTGACAGGCAGCGGTTGAACGCGTCGACGCACAGGAGACACCAAATGACCCCCTCGCAACAGATCGACCAGTTGATCGCCGGTCTCTCGGACTGGCGCGGCGAGACGCTCGCCGACATCCGCAAGACCATCCTTGCAGCCGACCCGGACATCATCGAGGAGTGGAAGTGGATGGGCAGCCCGGTATGGTGCTTCGACGGCAACATCGTGGTCGGCAACGCCCACAAGGACAAGGTGAAGCTGACCTTTTCCCATGGCGCCAGCCTGCCGGATCCCGACAGGCTGTTCAACAATGGTTTTGGCGGCAAGGTGTGGCGGGCTATCGATGTGTTCAAGGGCGACAGGCTCAATGAGAGCGCTTTGAAAGAGCTCGTCCGTGCCGCCATCGATTACAACAAGGCCAAAAAGAAGAAAAAGGCGCCGGCAGCTACTGGGGCGAAGCCACGGAAGTAAGTCTATGCTGCCTGGCCTGCCACCCAGCCAGACGACCATGCCCACTGGAAATTATAACCGCCCAGCCAACCCGTGACATCGACGACTTCGCCGATGAAAAACAGGCCCGGCACGGATTTCGCCTGCATCGTCTTCTGGTCCAGCCCGTTGGTGTCGACCCCGCCCAGTGTCACTTCGGCGGTGCGGTAGCCCTCAGAACCGGCAGGCTTGATGCGCCAGTCATTGACTGCGGCAGCTATGGTTTTGATCTGGGCGTCCGCAAGATCGGCGAGGTTGCCGTCGATGCCGGTTCGTTCGGCGATCGACTGCGCCAGCCGCTTCGGCAGGGG
>NZ_RZRW01000186.1:0-9883 GCF_003998745.1 Mesorhizobium sp. M7A.F.Ca.US.014.04.1.1
CGCCATCGCCGTGCTGGCGCTTGTGGTGATCCTGATTCGCGAATTCCTGGCGATCGCCCGCCTCGCCGAGGTCGAAAAGCTGCAGAAGCGGGCGCTCGATGCGATCGCCCGCGACGATCCCAAGGCGGCACGATCGGTCGTCGACGAATTGTCGGCCTTTGTCTCGGCCAAACCCGAGACCGCGGCCGGCCGGCGCGAGCTGGCCGAATTGCGCGGCGAAATCATCGACGGCGGCAATCTCGTGCGCCTGGCGGAGGCTGAAATTCTCGGACCACTCGATGCCAGAGCGAAAGTGATGATTCTCGAAGCTGCCAAACGCGTCTCGCTGGTGACGGCGGTCAGTCCACGCGCACTGGTCGATGTTGCCTATGTCGTGTTCGAGGCCGGGCGGCTCATTCGGCGCCTGTCGGAACTCTATGGCGGACGGCCGGGAACGCTGGGTTTCTTCCGCCTGGCGCGCAGCGTTCTGGCGCATCTGGCGGTAACCGGTTCGATCGCGGTCGGCGACAGTGTCGTCCAGCAGATCGTTGGCCACGGCCTGGCCGCGCGCCTTTCGGCCAAGCTTGGCGAGGGCGTCGTCAACGGCATGATGACGGCGCGCATCGGCATCGCCGCGATGGAGACGGCTCGACCCCTGCCCTTCAGCGCCGCCAAACGTCCCGGATTGGGCGACTTCCTCTCGGCGCTGACATCGTTCGCAACCAGGAAAGACGGTGCAACGACCCCCTCCGGCAAGTGAGCCGGGCTGGAGTGTCCGGGCATTCGGAATCGTTACCGGACTGCTCTGCGGCGGCCCCGCGGTGACGAAGCATTAACCAATCTTGTTCATGGTCAGACCGGTTCCAAACAGCATCTTTGTTGCCGGGTGTCGTCGATGAAAAGCGTAATTCTATCCAGCGTCCTGTCCCTGGCAACGGTGATTACGACAGTCGTCGGCATTGCCGGAGTGGCCTCTGCGGCGGAGCCGGACAAGCAGTTCTTCCAGTCTGCCGAAGGCAAGTGGATCGGTCCCGGCGAAATCGTCGCCGGCAAGTACAAGGGCACCAAGTTCAACTGCAGCTTCACCGGCTCGACGCCCGACGGCAAGGTCGGCATGTCGCTCGACGGCGGCTGCCGGGTCGGTATGTTCACCCAGCCAATGTCGGCCAAGATCGAGCGCAAGGGCCGCGAGGGCTACAAGGGCAGCTTCATGGGTGGCGCGACCGGTTCCGGCCTCGACATCATCGGCGGCAACGTCGTCGATCCCCGCAAGGTGGTCTTCACCATCAACCGCAACCAGCTGCGCGGCGTCATGCAGGCTCGCATCCCTGACGACAATTCGATGACGGTGACTATCGCCGTGCGCGTCAACGACCAATTGGTGCCGGTGATCGGCATGAGCCTGAAGCGGGTCGACGCGGTCGAAGTCGGTTCCATCGCGCCGAACTGAAATCGCGCCGAACTGAAAAATCCGAAGAAAAAGGCGGCGACCCAACGGTCACCGCCCTCTCACTTGAGCCCATCGAATCAGGCGCTTAGGCCTTGATCTCAAATCAGGGTGTCAGCCCTTGATCGCGGCCGTCACTTCGTCATAGGCCTTGCAGGCGTCGGCCAACGTCGTGGTGCCCTGATACTTGGTTGTCACCGCCTGGACCTTGGCGGTCAGATCAGCCGCCTTGGCCGGGTCCTTGGTGATCGCCTCCTGAAGTGCTGCAGCCATGTCCTGCGCCTTCTTGGTTGCGATCTCCGCCGTGCACTCAGGCGCCTTCGAGCAAGCCGAACCGGCAAGCACCGCCAGGCCGACGGCAACAAACAAAAACTTCTTCATGTCAGTCATCTCCTCAAAAAGGGCGCGACTTGATCGTCGATCACCCTCCAATGGCCGAAGCCGAGCGTCCTTAGCCTTCGATTGCGGCAAGATGCAACGTGTTCCCGGCCTCAACTTGTGTATCGCGCCTGCAACATCGCTGGCGGCAGGATTTGAGGCTACTGTGTCGGCGGCTGCAAAGTTCAGCTGCGAGGCTGCAGCAGCGCCAAGACGGCGGTCGATGCGGCAAGGATAGCAGTCAGAGTCAAAGGTCCAGTCGCGCCATAGGTGTCCACGACATAGCCGCCGACAACCGCGCCGATGGTGATGGCAATTTGGAAAGAGGTGACCATCAGGCTGCCCGCTGCCTCCAGCGCATCAGGCGCCGCGCGCGACATATTGGTCGGCAGCACCACCGGCGCCATGCCAAAGGCGAAACCCCACAGCGTAACGAAGCCGAAGGCAACGCCGATACGCGAGCCCCAAAGCACCAAAGTAAGTGCCGCAACCGCCATCAACGCCGCGGTGACTGCGAGGGCCATGTGGATGTTGGTGTCGGCCATGCGGTCGCCGGCAACATTACCGATCACGGCAGCGACGCCAAACCCGAGCAGAGCCAAGGCAATCGGTCCGGTTGTAAGGAGTGTCACCTGTTCGAGGAAGGGACGCACATAGACCGAGCCGGCAAAATGCCCCGTCATCAGCAAAAGGATAGCCAGCATCCCGAGTTGGATGCCGCGCCGCCGGGTCAGCCGAAATACATCTGCAAGGCTGTTGCTTGCCGTTGCGGGCAAGGTCGGCAGGCTGAGAAACTGCAGCAGCATGGCAAGCGCGGCCAGCCCCGCCGTCATGGCCATGGCACTGCGCCACCCTATCCAGTCACTGATCAACGCGCCCATCGACGGTGCGGCAATGGTTGCGAGCGAGACGCCCAGGGTGACGATCGCCATGCCCCGACCTGTCGCGCTGGCGCCAACCAGCCTCGCCACAACGGCGACCGAAAGTGCCCAGAAAGCGCTGAGAGCGATGCCCAGCCCGGCGCGGCCCAACAGCAACAGCCAGAAATCGGTCGCCAGCGCCGCCAGGACATTGGAACCGACCGCAAGAGCACTGAGACCAACCAGCACCGCCTTGCGGTTCAAGCGGCCGATGAGAACATTGCTCAACATGGCCGTCACGGCGCCGACGGAAGCGGTGGCGGTGACTACCTGTCCGGCCGTCCCCTCGCTGATGCCGAGATCGCGTGCCATTGGCGTCAGCAGACCTGCGGGCAGGAATTCGGCCGACACCAAGGCAAAGCTGGTGGCCGCCAATGAAATGACCGCGAACCAGGTGGCTGCGCTCCACGCGGCTGGTGCATCGGCATCAAGGCCAGTCGCGGCGTCTTCAAGCTGTAATGTTGTGTCAGTCACGGAAAGATCTCCAAAGTTTGGAGGTCTTAAATAGGCGAGTCCGCTCGGATGATATGTATCTTAGAATCCGAAATTCATATCCATTCGTCCGGGAATTGTGCGACGCACAACGCCCGGCGAGACATTGGTGATGCGCTTGAACGCGCGCGCGAAGGATGCCTCCGAATCATAGCCCAAACGGGTAGCGACTTCGGCAACCGACAAGCCGTTTTGGCCCAGCAATTCGCGGGCAAGCTGCATGCGCAGGCGGGCGAGATAGTGTGCGGCACCCTCCCCCAATACCGCACTGAAACGCTCGGCGAAAATCGAGCGCGATTGGCCTGCCACGCCGGCCAGGCTTCCCAGCGTCCAGTTGTGGCCGGGGTCGCGGTGCATGGCCGCCAAAGCGCGGCCTATATGGGGGTCGCGGATGGCTGCGAGCCAACCGGTGGTCGAGGCTCCATTGCAATTGACCCAGCAGCGTATGAGCCGGGCCGTCAGCAAGTCGGCCATACGCGACAGAATCGTGGCGCTGCCCATCTGCGGCTGCGAGGCCTCCACCGTCATGGCCGCCAGCAAAGGACCGACGACCGGGTCATTGCCGGCCACGTCGCAACCCTTGATGACAGGCGGCATCAACGTGATCAATGGGTTGAGCGCATAGGAGTCCAAGGCCATGGAGCCGCAGAAAAGGGTGCTCGTCGCGCCCGTTCCTTGCCGTACCACTTCGCAGACGTTGCCCCCCAACTTGATCACCTGGCAACCTTCGAGCGAGCCCCCTGCAACGTCCGGCGCGCTCGCCAGCCGATGGGCGATGCCTTGCGGCAGCAGCACCAGATCGCCATCGCGCAGCTCCTGCCAACCTTGCGATTCAGTATGAATCCAGCATGGGCCCTGGCCGACAAAGTGAAACCGAAGCAGCTGTTGTTGCGGAAAGTCTATGCTCCATGGGTGCCGGAGTTCGCAGCGGCCATAGTTGACACCACTCAAGCGAAAGTCTTGCAGAACTTCGCTGAGCGCATCCATCGGGATATGTGGCGGCGAGGACGGCCGGGACGAATGGTCAAACATATACGCAATATAGATGCCGAACGTCCGGCAGGCAAGCGGGGACCGTTGTTCCACCAGGTCAATCACTGCAACGGCACCCTACCCTTTCCGGCAGATTTCTCGCCTTGCCTCCCGCTCCAACTGCATGCAAGGAGTGCTGCAAGACACAGGGACAAGAGGCATGGCGGCGGAAGCATCGGGCAGTGATCTGGTTCAGGTGGTGGCGCTGCTTGCTGCCGGTGTCGTCGCCGTTCCCATCTTCAAGCGCATGGGCCTCGGCTCGATCCTCGGCTATCTGGCTGCCGGCGTGGTGATCGGCCCGTTCGGCCTCGGCGTCTTTTCCGAATCGGAAGCCATTCTTCATGTCGCCGAACTCGGCGTGGTGATGTTCCTGTTCATCATCGGGCTGGAAATGCAGCCATCGCGGCTCTGGGGCCTGCGCCGCGAGATCTTTGGCCTCGGTGCGTTGCAGGTCGGCGTCTGCGCGCTCCTGCTGACCGGGGTCGGCATGGCTGGAGGGTTTCCAATCGCGCAATCCTTCGTCGCCGGCGCCGGGTTCGTGCTGACCTCGACAGCGATCGTCATGCAGCTTCTCGAGGAACGCGGCGAAATCGCCGCGCCGAAAGGCCAGCGCATCGTATCGGTCCTGCTGCTCGAGGATCTTGCCATCGTGCCGCTGCTGGCCCTGATCGCGTTTCTGGCGCCCGGCGGTGCCGACACCAGCCTATCGGAGCGGCTGACCGAGGTCGGCATCGGCCTCGCCGCGATCGTCGGCCTGGTTGTGGCCGGCCGTTATCTGCTCAATCCGTTCTTCCGCATCCTGGCGGATGCCCGTGCCCGCGAGGTGATGACGGCGGCGGCACTTCTGGTCGTTCTCGGATCCGCGCTCGCCATGCAGCTCAGCGGCCTGTCGATGGCGATGGGCGCCTTCCTGGCCGGTGTGCTTTTGTCCGAATCGACCTTCCGCCATCAGCTCGAAGCCGATATCGAACCGTTCCGCGGCATCCTGCTCGGTCTGTTCTTTCTCGCGGTGGGCATGTCGCTCGACCTGCATGTGGTCGCGGCGAACTGGCGGCTGATTGCCATCTATGTCGTCGCCTACATGGTGATGAAGGCATTCGGCATCTACATCGTCGCCCGTATCCTGAAAACCAGCCACCGCGAGGCGCTTGAGCGCGCGGTCTTCATGGCGCAAGGCGGTGAGTTCGCCTTTGTCCTTTATTCGGCGGCCGCGGCGGTCGGCATCATCGACGGCAACGCCAATGCGACGCTGACGGCGATCGTCATCATCTCCATGGTGCTGACGCCGCTGGCCATCATCGCCTTGCGCTATCTGACGCCGCGCGACGAGCAGGCGCTCGACGGCGTCGACGTCGCCGATGGCCTGACCGGCAGCGTGCTGATCATCGGCTTCGGCCGCTTCGGCCCGATCGCCAGCCAGCCGCTGCTGCTGCGCGGCATCGACGTCTCGATCATCGACAATGACGTCGAAATGATCCAGGCGGCGGCCGATTTCGGCTTCAAGGTCTACTATGGCGACGGCACGCGGCTGGACATCCTGCATGCCGCCGGTGCCGGCCGGGCGCGCGCCGTGCTGATCTGCGTCGACAAGGCCGATGTGGCTGTTCGCATCGCCCAGCTGATCAAGGCCGAATTCCCACTGCTCACCGTGCTGGCCCGCGCATTCGACCGTGGAACGGCGCTGCAGCTCATACGTGCCGGCGTCGACTACCAACTGCGCGAAACCTTCGAATCCGCACTTGTTTTCGGCGGCTCGGCCCTGGAATCTCTGGGCGTCGATCCCGAAGACGTGGCTGAAACGATCGAAGATGTCAGGCGCCGCGACACCGACCGCTTCGAAACCCAGCTCGCCGAAGGCATTCGCGCCGGACAGCGCTTCCTGAGAGGCAATATCGGCACGCCGATTCCGACACCGCTCTCGACGCCGCGCCGGCCTGGTCAGGCACTCAACGAAGAGACCGCGGGTGTGCTGCACAAATCCGAACCCGCCGATTGAGCAAGGAATCAGGTATGGAATTGGACAGCAGAGCCCTGTCGGTCACCAAATTCTGGCGCGATGCCGGCGAGGATGCCTGGTTCGAGAAGAACGAAGCATTCGATGCCGAGTTCCGCGACCGCTTTCTCGACCTGCACTACGCCGCCGCGCGGCGTGAATGCGACGACTGGCTGGAACATACCGAAGGCGCGCTGGCGCTGATGATCCTGCTCGACCAGTTTCCGCGGAACTGCTTTCGCGGCACCGGCCATATGTACGCGACCGATCCGCTCGCCAGATATTTCGCAGAGAAGGCGATCGCGGCTGGTCATGACCTGGCACTCGAGGAAGAACTCCGCGTTTTCCTCTACCTGCCCTATGAGCATTCGGAGCTACTGGCCGACCAGGATATTTCGGTCGAGCTGACGCAGGCCAGGGCCGAGCCCTATCTGAAGTATGCTGTCGAACATCGTGATATCATTGAGCAATTCGGCCGTTTTCCGCATCGAAACAGGATGCTTGGGCGCGAAACCACCTCGCAGGAGCAGACGTTCCTGGATGGTGGCGGCTTCTCGGGCTAAAGTTCGGCCGTCGCTTTGCCCAGAAATCAGGCCAGCCACCAATCCCGGCCGGACGACAATCGCTCGATGCCTGAGGTATCGACGGCGACCAGGCGGTCGGTGATGCTGCGACCGCTGACAACCAGGCCGGGCGCGATCTCGGCCAGCGGCGCCAGCACGAAGGCGCGCTCCAGCATGCGCGGATGCGGCACCTCCAGCCCGGTCTCGTGGATGACGCGGTCGCCGAACACCAGAATGTCGATGTCGATCAGCCGCGGCCCCCACCGCTCCTCGCGCACCCGCTTCAGCTTGCGCTCCGCATCGAGGCAGAGGTCGAGCAAGGCACGCGGTGCAAGCACGGTGGAAATTTCGGCGGCCGCATTGAGAAAATCCGGCTGATCGAGCTTGCCCCAGGGCGGTGTGCGATAAAGCGAGGAGACGCCGGTGACACGCGTATCCGCGTCGGCATCCAGCATGCGCAGCGCCGCGCTCATGGATTTCGCCGGATCGCCAAGATTGCCGCCAAGGCTGAGATAAACGGTACTATTCGGGCCAGACAACGGTCACCTCGACATAATCGAGCACGCCGGGCACTGGTGCGTTCGGCTTGCGCACCGTGATCTCGGCTTTCTTTATCTGCGGAAAACGCGCCGTCAGCGCACGGGCCACTTCGAGCGCCAGCGACTCGATCAGAAAACGGCGCTGCCCGGTGATGATCTTTTCAATGACGCTGAATGCAACGCCGTAGTGGACTGTATCCTCGATCGAATCTTCGGCAAGCGCCCGGCCTGGATCAACGGTCAGAACGGCATCGACATAGAAGCGCTGGCCGAGCCGTTCCTCCTCGTCCAGCACGCCGTGCCGGGCAAAGAAAGCGCAGTTCTTCATGCGGATGACATACATCGATCAGTTTCTCGCCCGGTCGGTTTGACGCGCCAGCATAGCATCGGCGAGCGCCAATGCGTCCACGTTGAATGCGACATCGTGGACGCGAAACAGATCGGCGCCCTGGAGCCTCAAAATGACGCTGGTCGCCGCTGTTCCGACCCCTCTGTCGGCGGCATCACGGCCGGTGACCGTGCCGATGAAGCGTTTTCGCGACGTGCCGGCCATCAGCGGCAGGCCGAGTGCATGCAATTCCGAAAAGCGTGCCATCAGGTCGAGATTTTCCTCCGCCGTCTCCTTGGCGAATCCGAAACCGGGATCGAGCACGATGTGATCATCGGCGATGCCGTTCTGGCGGGCGATTTCCAGCGACCTTCGCAGGAATGCCAACTGATCGGCAATCGCGTCCGGCAGCTTCTGGCGATCCCGCCCGGTATGCATGATGACAAGCCCGGCGCCGGTATCGGCGGCGACACGAGCAATATCGGGCTCGCGCTGCAAACCCCAGACATCGTTGACGATATGCGCGCCGGCGGCGACCGCCAGCCGCGCCGTGTCGGCGCGATAGGTATCGACCGAAATCAGCACCTCGTTCACGCCCGCCAGCGCTTCGATCACCGGCAGGATGCGGGCCTGTTCCTGGCTGGCCGATACCGCGGCAGCACCTGGGCGCGTCGATTCTCCCCCGACATCGACAACCAGTGCCCCTTCCCCGATCATGCGGCGCGCCTGGGCCAGCGCCTTTTCAGGAGCGTCGAACTGGCCGCCGTCGGAAAAGCTGTCGGGCGTGACATTGAGGATGCCGACGACCACGGCCTTGCCGCCAAGGTCGAGATGGCGTCCATGCGCCAATTGCCATCGCCTGGCCGTCATTGCTCATCGACCATGGAGTTCATCAATCATGTGTGATCCCTGGCGGATCAATTTCATTGCGCCGGCAACGGCCGTAAAGCAAGGTGGTCGAAGAGGCAACATGATGAAACGATCCATGCTTGGCATGAAAAAACAGTCCTTGGGCGTGAAACAATCCTTGGCTTGCGCGCTGCTGCTCGCCATAACGCCGCACCCGGCGGCGGCGGCCAATCTCGTCAAGACGTACAGCTATTTCGCCATTGGCGGCAGCACCCTCGACGACATCGAGGCACAACTCTCCAAACGCGGCCCGGAGGTGAAAAGCACCGGCACGCGGCACCCGGGCGCCACGCAAATGGCCTTCACCACCCGTATCAGCTATGCGCAGACACCGAGTTCCTGCCGGATTGCCGACGCGGTGGTGACCGTCAAGGTGAAGGTGATCCTTCCCGAGTGGCGCCGGCCGCGCAAGGCCGATGCCGATGTCAGGCTGTTCTGGGATACGCTGTCGGCCGACATCAAGCGCCATGAGGAGCGCCATGTCGAAATCGCCAAGAACCATGGCGGCGAACTCGAAGAGGCCTTGAAGGCCACCTACCCGCAAAAGAACTGCAACGCCGCCAAGGCCAAGGCGGCCGCGATCACCGCGGCTGTTCTGGCCAGGCACGACCGCGCCCAGCTTCAGTTCGACCGCGTCGAAAGCGTCAATTTCGAAAGCCGCATCTTGCGGCTGCTGCGCTACCGCATGGAGCGCATCGGCAACGGACGACTGCCGCCGGCCTGAACGCACCCGAACTGAAAGCCAATTCACCGAAACGTAGTGCCAGATTCGAAAAACTTTCGAGCCGCCGTCGAAACCGGCCTATATGGGACGACATATATCAGGCTCGCCAGACGAGCTTAAAACACCAATGCGATCCAAACGGTCATGAAGCCGGAGCGGCTGAACAGCGCCGGTCAAATCGCAAGCTTATGGATGAACGATCATGGACCAGGCTGTCGATGAGAAAACGATGGCGGAAACCGGCACGCCGATAACAGAGCGCGAAAAGAACGCCATCATCGGCGGCGTGCTGTTGTCGATGCTGTTGGCGGCACTCGATCAGACCATTGTCGCGCCGGCCATGCCGACCATCGGGCATGCGCTCGGAAACGCACACTATCTGCCATGGATCGTCACCGGTTATCTCCTGACCGCTACAGCCGTGGCTCCGCTCTACGGCAAGATTTCCGACGTCTACGGCCGCCGGCCGACCGTCTATGCCGCGATCCTGATCTTTTTGGCGGGATCGCTGGTCAGCGCGATGGCCCCCAACATGTTTGTGCTGGTTGCCGGGCGGGCGATCCAGGGCGCCGGTGGCGG
>NZ_RZRW01000187.1:0-9854 GCF_003998745.1 Mesorhizobium sp. M7A.F.Ca.US.014.04.1.1
GGCCGAGACTGTTGCGGATCACCTCGATCAGGGCCGCGCCGACGATGGCGCCGAAGGCGGTGCCGACGCCGCCGGCCAGATTGGCGCCGCCGATGACGGTGGCGGCGATTACCTGCAGCTCCATGCCGGTGCCGAGATTGGTGGTGACGGCACCCAGCCAGCCGGTCTGGATGATGCCCGCAATGCCCGCCGACAGCGCCGAGATCATGTAGACGGCAACCTTGATCTGGCGCACCGGAACGCCGGTCAGCGTTGCCGCGTGCTCATTGCCGCCGATGGCGAAGATATGGCGGCCGAACTTGGTCCAGCGCAGGATGAAGCCGGTGATCAGCGCCAGAAGGATCATGTAAAGCACCGGGTTGGCGATGCCGAACACCCAGGCGCCGCCGCCCAATGACAGAAGCTTGGCATGGTCCGGCCCGAACTGGAAGACCACCGTGTTGTTGGAGGCGACCATGGCGAGGCTTCGGGCGATCGACAGCATGCCGAGCGTCACCACGAAGGGTGGAAAGCCGAGATAGGCGATCAGCACGCCGTTGAAGGCGCCAATGGCGAGCGCGGTGGCAATCGAGGCCAGGATGCCGACCTCGATCGAGTAGCCGGCATGCATGGTGACGGCCAGCACCATCGACGACAGGCATAGCACCGAGCCGACCGACAGGTCGATGCCGCCGGTGATGATGACGAAGGTCATGCCGAGCGCGATGATGGCGACGAAGGTGATGTTGCGGGTGATGTTGTAGAGGTTCTTCGAGGTGGCGAAAGCGTCGGTGGCAAACGACAGGAACACGCAGGCAAGGATGACCGCGATCACCACCCAGAAAGTCTGGCTGGCAAACAGTCTCGCGGCCAAGGATTGCTGCTTATGCTCGATCGGCTGGTCAATTGTCAGTGCCATCGTCGACCTTCATCTGCTGTGCGTGGTGGAATTCGCTTGAAATCAAACCTGTTCGATAGCGCCGGTGATCAGCCCGGTGACTTCCTCGGGCGAGCTCGACGCAATCGTCTTGTCGGCGACCTTGCGCCCGCGCCGCATGACGATGACGCGGTCGGCGACGGTGAACACGTCAGGCATGCGGTGGCTGATCAGAACGACGGCGATGCCCTGATCGCGCAAATGGCGGATAAGGTTCAGCACTTCGGCGACCTGGCGCACCGAGATCGCCGCCGTCGGTTCGTCCATCAGCACGATCTTGGCCTGCGACAGCATGGTGCGGGCAATCGCCACCGCCTGGCGCTGGCCGCCCGACATCTGCTTGACGAGGTCGCGCGGACGGGTCTCGGACTTCAATTCGGCGAAGAGCTGGCCGGCACGCTTGTACATCGAGGCATAGTCGAGGATCCGGAACGGCCCGACGCCGCGCCGCAACTCACGGCCGAGATAGACATTGGCGGCGGCAGTCAGATTGTTGCAGAGCGCAAGGTCCTGGTGGACGATCTCGATGCCGTGCTGGCGGGCTTCCGCCGGCTTGTGCAGGATCAATTCCTTGCCGTCCATGTGCATGGTGCCATGGCTCGGGCGGAAATTGCCAGCGATCATCTTGACCAGCGTCGACTTGCCGGCGCCGTTGTCGCCCATCAGGCCGACCACCTGTCCGGGCTCGATCGACAGCGAAACGTCGTTGACGGCCTGGATGGCGCCGAAATGCCTTGAGATGTTGGTGAGTTCGAGAACCGCCACCAGCCTTTGCCTCCCCGTGCTTTGCGACCTGCAGCTGTTACCGGCGTGGATGCCGACGCTGCTTTGGCCTCGCTCTCCCCGGCTCCTCCCGAAGACGGCGTTAGCGTTCTTTTACGCAAAAGCCGGCGCACGTCAATCAATTGTCGGACGAATTGGGCCAGGACTATTTTAAAAATCCGTTTTGTAGGACAAATAGCATTGACGTTGGCGCCAAGCCGATATTAGCTAAGCGTCGGAGGAGATTATGCCGATCCCCGCTGGCGGTCGCCGGCCGGAATTGGCGGAGGTTTGACGGTCCAGGATCCGGCGGCACCTGTGTGTGAGCTGATCTGAAGCCGAATCTGGAAATGCTTATCGATCTGTCCTGGCGACACGAGCGCTCGCGAAACGACCCTCGGTCATCACGCATCCGGTCGATCTGTATGGCGGGCACGCCGTGTCCGTTTGTTTCAAGGGAGGACTGACATGAGGAAAACACTTTTGCTCGCCGCCGTCGCCGCCATGGCGTTGGGTGCCGGGCCGGCTTTGGCCAAGAAACAGCTCGTCATTGTCGTGAAAGGTCTCGACAATCCGTTCTTCGAGGCCATCCACCAGGGCTGCGAGAAATGGAACAAGGAAAACGCCAGCTCGGAATATGAATGCTTCTACACCGGTCCGGCGTCGACTTCGGACGAGGCCGGCGAGGCGCAGATCGTCCAGGACATGCTGAGCAAGGCCGACACGGTGGCGATGGCGATCTCGCCGTCCAACGCGCCGCTGATCGCGCAGACGATCAAGAGTGCCAATCCGTCGATCCCGATCATGACGGTCGATGCCGATCTCAGCAAGGAAGACGCAGGTCTTCGCAAGACCTATCTCGGTACCGACAATTACCTGATGGGCAAGAAGATCGGCGAGTACATCAAGAAGGGCAAGCCGAATGGTGGCACGATCTGCACCATCGAAGGCAACCCGGCAGCCGACAACATCCTGCGCCGTGCGCAAGGCATGCGTGACGCACTGTCGGGCAAGGAGGGCCTCGCCGCACTTGCCGGTGAAGGTGGCTGGACCGAAGTCGCCGGCTGCCCGGTGTTCACCAACGACGATGGCGCCAAGGGCGTGCAGGCGATGACCGACATCCTCGCCGCCAACCCCAAGCTGGACGCCTTCGGCATCATGGGCGGTTGGCCGCTGTTCGGCGCGCCGCAGCCCTATCGCGATCTGTTCGGACCGCTCAAGGACCGGATCGCCAGCAACGACTTCGTCATCGGCGCTGCCGACACGATCGGCGACGAGATTGCGATCGCTCGTGACGGCCTTGTAACGGCTCTGGTCGGCCAGCGGCCGTTCGAAATGGGCTACAAGGCACCGTCGGTGATGATCGACCTGATCGAAGGCAAGGCGGTCGCCGATCCGGTGTTCACCGGCCTCGACGAGTGCACCAAGGATACGGTCGACACCTGCATCCAGAAGTAGGTTCTCGATTTCGGGGCGCCCGGCTGCGGGCGCCCCGTCATTCCTGGACGGAAGCGATAATTCCCGAACGGACGCAATGGTTGGGGCAACCGGCTCCGGCTTTGCTGCGCCCGTGATCTGGATTTTTCGGCAACGAGATCGGCGCCCGTGCGGTTCGGACCAGTCCGGACGACAGACGGTCGACGCATTGGAACGTGGATGCCGGACGAGAAGTCAAGCAAGCGAACCGACCGGGCCAAGGCACAAGCCAGCCACGGCCCGGCTGTCATGCGCAAGGCCGGTGCCGCGCATTTTGCGGGAGCGAGCGTCCATGTCTCGCTGGCCGGCGAGATCGGCCTGCGGATCGTGCGTGGCGACTATCCGCCCGGCACCATCCTGCCCAACGAGTCCAGATGGGCCGAGATCTTCAATGTCAGCCGTTCGGCGGTGCGCGAAGCCATCAAGATGCTGATGGCGAAAAGCCTGTTGGCCTCACGCCCCAAGATCGGCAGCTGGGTCGAGCCGAAGGAGCGCTGGAACCTGCTCGACCGCGACGTGCTGGCCTGGTACGCGACGGCGCCCGACCGCGAGGCGTTCCTGCGAACCGTGCAGGAGTTTCGTCATATCATCGAGCCGGAAGCATCGGCCTTTGCAGCCATACGGCGCAGTGACGAGCAAATGGCGGAAATCAGCCAGGCCTGCCGCGAGATGGGCGAAGCCTTGAGCCTGCAGGAGCGTATCCGCGCCGATACGCGCTTTCATCTGGCCATCCTGCGCGCCTCCGGCAACGACCTTCTGGTGCCGCTCGGCGTGCTGATCGAGTCGGCGCTCGACCATCTTTTCGCATTCACGACACAGCAGGTCGCCGATCAGCGCCAGGCGCAGAAGCTGCATGAGGCGATCGAAAAGAACATCCGCCTGCAGCGCCCGGCCGCCGCGCGCAACGCCGTGCACAAGCTGCTTGCGGATACCGATGAAGGGATCGGGCGCTGGAGGCGGTGATCGGCGCCTGCGTTGGGCAATCGGTTAAATGGTCTGCTTCTTGCCATCCTTCATCGGCATCAGGTCGACGCCGTTCACCTTCCCGATATGCGTTGCCAGCATCGGTACGAATTGCTCGGCCGGGCCGGTTGCGTGGGCACCGGCGAAGGCGTTCTTGGTGGCGTTGCCGAGCGGGTTGGCAATGCCGGCCGCACCCGCCATCGATTCCAGATAGGTCAGGTCCTTGAAGGCGTTGGCGATGGTGAATTTGTGCGCGTCGCGGTCACCTTCCAGCGTCCAGCGCATGAAGGTCTGGTAGAAGCCGCAATCCATGCGGCCATTGCGGATGACGCTGTCGAAGCGCGGCGGCGAGATGCCGACCTTCTCAGCCAGTGCCAGTGCCTCGGAATAGATCGCGGCGTAGCCGAGCGAGATGAAATTGTTGAGCAGCTTCATGCGATGGCCATCGCCGGTGTCGCCGATATGGACGATGCGGCCGGCCCAGGTTTCGATTACCGGTTTCACCCTGGCAAAGAGGGTGTCCGGCGCGCCGACCATGGCGTCGAGTGTGCCTTCCCAGGCTTCCTTCGGCGTGCGGCTGAGCGGTGCGTCGACAAAATCGATGCCGAGCGCCTTGAGTTCAGCGGCAAGCGCAATGGTCGAGACGGGGTCGGAGGTCGAGCAGTCGACGACGACGGAACCTTTCTTCAAACCCTCCTTGAGGCCGCCCGGGCCGCGAATGATGGCTTCGACCTCGCGCGAACCGGTGACGCAGATGAAGACGATTGTCGATGCCGCCGCCACATCGCGCGAGGTCGATGCTTCGGTGGCGCCGCGGCCAAGCAGGTCTTCCGCCGGCTTGCGGTTCTTGCGGCCGAGAAAGGTCAGGCTGTAGCCCTTGTCGACGATGTTCTTGGCGATCCCGTGGCCCATCAGGCCAAGCCCGATGAAGCCGATCTTTTCGCTCGCGGCAGTCGTGTTCATGTCTTCAAGTCCTGTTGCAATGATTGATGTCAGGCGCTGCCGTTTTGCAGGCGAGGGTGGTTGCGGATGGCGATATTGTCTGACAATACACATAAATTCCTGAGGATGTGGAGAGCAAAATGACGAAGCGGATCATGTTCACCGGCGGCAGCGGCAAGGCCGGACGCCATGTCGTCCAGTATCTGGTCGAGCAAGGCTGCCAGGTGCTCAACATCGACACCAGGCCGCTCGACAACCCCAAGGTGCGCACGCTGATCACCGACATCACCGACAGCGGGCAGGTGTTCAACGCACTGTCGAGCTATATGGGCCTGCATGAATTCGACCCCTCGCTGCGTCCGCAGCCGGTCGATGCGGTGGTGCATTTCGCCGCCATCCCGCGCATCATGATCACCACCGACAACGAGGTGTTCCGCATCAATGCGCTCGGCACCTACAATGTCATCGAGGCGGCAGTTAAGCTCGGTATCCGAAAGGTAATCATCGCCTCCAGCGAGACCACCTATGGGCTGGTCTTCGCCAACGAGCCGCGCGATCCAAAATATTTCCCGCTCGACGAGGAGTATGACGTCGATCCGATGGACAGCTATGCCTTGTCCAAGGTCGTCAACGAGAAGACGGCGCGGGCCTTCGCGCAGCGCAACGGCACCGACATTTATGCCCTGCGCATCGGCAACGTCATCGAGCCGCACGAACATTCGCTGTTTCCGAAATGGTTCGCCGATCCGGGTTTCCGCAAGCGCATCGCCTGGAGCTATGTCGACGCGCGCGACCTTGGCCAGATCACGCTGCGCGCCATAGAGAAGGACGGGCTCGGCTATCAGGTGTTCAACGCGGCCAATGACGACACCTCGTCCGACCTGCCGACAGCCGAACTCTTGAAGCGGTTCTACCCCGGCGTGCCGGTCAAGGCCGAACTCGGCGAATACGAGACGCTGCTCTCCAACCGCAAGGCGCGTGACGTGCTGGGCTTCCGCCCGGAGCATAGCTGGCGCAAATACGTCAAGCAGGCCTAGGCATGTCGACACTCAGGTGATGCCGGCCTGCGAATGACGGCTTTCTGCGCTTCCGCCTTCGCCGGCCGAAGCACTTATGAGTGGTCGTGGCAGTCAAGGCTACGGCCGGCGTAGGCCGATGCTCACGTACCCAAAAGTACGCTGCGCTCCGGTTCTCGAAATCCGTCATTCTCGGCTCGGCCTGACCTGAATATCGACATGCCAATCAAGCGGCGGATCGGGGCTGATCTGTGCACAGCGGGCAGCTTTGCGATGCAAGCCGCTTGCTGCGCTTGACAGCCTGCTTAATACGGACTTTCTGGACCCCATGCGGGACGCGAAGCCGAACAAGGAAAAATCGTTGGGGAAAGCGGCCTCCGGGGACCGTCCGGGCGGCGTTCGCCGGGCGGACGCCGCGCGTATTCCCGGCTCCAGCGTCCACGCCTCGCTGGCCAGTGAAATCGGCCTCAGGATCGTGCGCGGCGATTATCCGCCTGGCACCATCCTGCCCAATGAAGCGAAATGGTCGGAGACCTTCAGCGTCAGCCGCTCGGCGGTGCGCGAAGCGATCAAGATGCTGATGGCCAAGAGCCTTTTGGCCTCACGTCCCAAGATCGGCAGCTGGGTCGAGCCGAAGGAACGCTGGAACCTGCTCGATCGCGATGTGCTGGCCTGGTACGCGACGTCGCCGGACCGCGAAGTGTTCCTCAAGACGGTGCAGGAATTCCGCCATATCATCGAGCCGGAAGCGACCGCGTTCGCCGCGATGCGAAGAACCGACGAGCAGATGGCCGAGATCAGCCTGGCCTGCCGTGAGATGGGCGCGGCGACGAGCCTGCAGGAGCGGACCCGCGCCGACACGCGCTTCCATCTCGCCATCCTGCGGGCTTCGGGCAACGACCTGCTGGTGCCGCTCGGCGTACTGATCGAATCCGCCTTCGATCATCTCTTTGCCTATACGACACGGGAGATCGACGATCTCAACCACGCGCAGAAGCTGCACGAGGCGATCGAGAAGAACATCCGCCTGCAGCGCCCCGACGCGGCGCGCAATGCTGTGCGCAAATTGCTCGCCAACACAGACGGCGTCATCCGCGCCCGGTAAGGCCGGACCGGCCGCTAATCATCCTTGTCCCGTCCGAAGGCGCTGCGCAGTTCGTCCTTGGCGTCCTCAAGCACTTTTTTGCGCGCGGCAGGCAAGTTCTTGCCGGCGCGGTTGATGTAAAAATTCAGCATCGACATGGCGGATTGGAAAGGCTCGGCCTTGCGCCTGTGGCTGTGTTCGGCGGATCGTTTCAGCGAGGCGGCGATCTTCCTGGCGTCGTCGGATTCGAAGACGTGATCCTCAAGATCCATTGCGTTGCTGTGCTCGGTCACCTCGGCCGACCATTTTTTCCTGGTGGCGGTCATCGCAGGACTCCTTTGCGGGGTGGGTTGCCGGGAAACTCCGCACATCGGTATCGGTTCCGCCCTGGCTCTGGAGCCACGGATTTGCCCGCTGTGGCGCTGCTGCGGCCTGAGAATGCGCCGATAGTGGCGCAAACGGCAGCCGATCTCCGAGACCGCCGACAGGAAACGCCTTGACCCGAACCGACAGCCTCCAGCCCGGCCCCGGCATCGACAGCTCCTATGCCTGGATGCGGCTTGCCATCTCGATGCTGCTGGCGACGATCGGCGCCGTGGGCATGTGGGCTGTCGTCGTCGTGCTGCCCGCCGTGCAGGCCGAGTTCGGCGTCGACCGCGCCGCGGCGTCCATGCCTTACACGGCGACCATGGTCGGTTTCGCCGCCGGCAACGTGCTGGTCGGCCGCGCCATCGACCGGATGGGTTACTGGATCCCGGCGCTGATCTCTTCGATTGCGCTTTCCGCGGGCCTGCTGCTCGCGGCGCTGTCGACCTCGATCCTGCAATTCACGCTTGCCCAGGGGGTGCTGATCGGTATCGGCACGTCGGTGATCTTCGGGCCGCTGATCGCCGATATCTCGCACTGGTTCAACCGCCGTCGCGGTGTTGCGGTCACGGCGGCGGCGGCCGGCAATTACCTTGCCGGGGCGTTGTGGCCGACCATCATGCCGACGCTGATGAAGGCGGAGGGCTGGCGCTTCACCTATGCGGCAATCGGCATCTTCTGCCTGGTGACAATGGTGCCGCTGGTGCTGATGCTGCGGCGCGGTGCCCCGGCGGCGGCCGTCGCGGGTTCGCCCGGAAGCCGGTCGGTGCAGCCGATCTCGCTGTCGCCGGCGGCCTTGCAGGTGCTGCTGGTCGTCGCCGGGCTCGGCTGCTGCGTGGCGATGTCGATGCCGCAAGTGCATATCGTCGCCTATTGCATGGACCTTGGCTACGGCGTCGCACATGGCGCCGACATGCTGTCGATCATGATGGCGGGCGGCGTCGTCAGCCGGCTGGCGTCCGGCTTCCTCGCCGACCGTATCGGCGCCGTGTGGACATTGATGATCGGCTCGGTCCTGCAGTGCCTGTCGCTGCTGTTCTACATCCCGTTCGACGGGCTTGCCTCGCTCTATGTGGTGTCACTGGTGTTCGGCTTGTCGCAGGGCGGCATCGTGCCTTGCTACGCGATCATCGTGCGCGATTATATGCCGGCCAGAGAGGCCGGCCAGCGTATCGGCATCGTCATGATGGCGACCATCTTCGGCATGGCGATCGGCGGCTGGATGTCGGGCTGGATCTACGATTTGACCGGCTCTTATGCGGCTGCGTTCCTGAACGGCATTGCCTGGAATATTTTGAATATACTGGCGATCGTTCTGTTATTGTGGCGGTCGCGGCGATCATTGACGGTTGCAGCTTAAGCCTTATTCCGGGCGCACAAAATGCATCTCGATCTTCACGGTAAGCCCATTCTTCTAACAATAGCGGTGTGGGCCTGCGCCGCGGGATGCCTCGCAGGCGCCGCCGCAATTTTCTATTCGATTATCCTGGTGCTCGGCAGAACCGGGGCGCTTGTAGACACTACTGAGGAAAGATCACTTGGTTGGAGCGAGCGAGCCGGCCGCAGGAATAGCCGTTTCAACAGATTTCTTGTTGCTGACGAATTCCGATCGCTTCGCAAGCTCCTGTTTGGAGCATGGGCCGGATTTTTAGTCTCGTTTGGTCTTCTTTCTCTGCTGATTTTTCTCTTTGGGGAGCGGACATTGACCTAGCGTCGAGAAGGAAGCGCGCGGATAAATATCCCACTTTGACCAACATATGACGGCTGCGGGCGCGATGGCTTCCGATCTGTATCTTGCGAGGACTCGATTTTGACCAAGCCGCGCACGCGCCGGGGCGGCGGCCGCCCGACCATCGCGGATGTCGCGCGCAAGGCCGGTGTCGGCGCCATCACCGTGTCGCGCGCCCTGCGTGAGCCGGAGCGTGTCTCCGAAGAGTTGCGCCGCCAGATCCAGGCCGCTGTCGACGAACTGGGCTACGTGCCGGACCCGAATGCCCGGGCGCTGGCCTCGGCGCGCGCCGAGGTGTTCGGCGTGCTGGTGCCGTCGCTTACCAACAACGTCTTCGCCGAGGTGGTGCGCGGCATCTATGACAGCCTGTCGGCCAGCCCGTTCCGCATCCAGCTTGGCAACACCCACTATTCCGGCCTCGAGGAAGAGCGGCTGCTGCAGCTGTTCGGTTCGCAACGGCCAGCGGCGCTGATCGTCGCCGGCATCGATCAGACGCCGGCTTCGCGAAAGCTGCTGGAAAGTGCCGGCTGCCCTGTGGTGCAGGTGATGGAAACCGGTCCCGATCCGGTCGACATGATGGTCGGCTTCTCGCATCTCGAT
>NZ_RZRW01000188.1:0-9848 GCF_003998745.1 Mesorhizobium sp. M7A.F.Ca.US.014.04.1.1
ACGTTTCTTGGCGGTGTTCACCCACAACCTGCGCACGCCGTTAAATGCCATTATCGGCTTCTCGGATATGCTGCTGCATGAGATGTTCGGCGCCTTCAAGGATCCGCGCCAGAAAGAATATGTCGGCTTGGTACGGGATTCGGGCCAGCATCTGCTCGCCGTCGTAACCTCGATACTCGACGTGTCCAGGATTGAATCGGGCGTCTATGCGACCGAACCCGAGCCGTTCCGGTTCGCGGAGGCGGTCGATATGTGCCAGTCGATGATGCAACTGCAGGCGCAGGCCAAGAACATCGATCTGCAGGCGCAGATCGCGCCGGACGCCGGCGACATCAATGCCGATCAGCGCGCCGTGCAGCAGATGCTCATCAACCTGGTCTCCAACGCGATCAAGTTCACTCCCGACGGCGGCGACGTCGTCGTCGGCGCCAAGCGGATCGGTTCGCGCCTGCATTTCTGGGTCAGGGACACCGGCATCGGCATCGCCGAGGAGGATTTCGCCAATCTCGGCAAGCCCTTCATGCAGATCCAGAACGACTATACCCGCCGTTTCGAGGGGACTGGTCTTGGCCTTTCACTGGTCAAGGGCCTGGTGGCGCTGCACGAGGGCACGATGTCCATCGAAAGCATGCCAGGCGAGGGCACCACGGTGACCATCAGCCTGCCGGTGAACGGACCGAAGGGACATCAGGCGGAGAAGACCGGCGTGCTGACCATGCCTGTGGCGATGGCGAAAGGGGACAGAGATGGCTCGCTCCGCAAAACCGGCTAAGGCGGTCAAGCGCCGCAGCAATGCCTTTCAGGACGGCGCTGTCGCCGTCGGCGGCATGATCTCGCGCAATCCTGTCCTGGTGGGCGGCTCGACGGCGTTCCTGGTGACGCTGTTCTATGTCTCGGCCAATGCCTTGTGGTACCAACCTTTCCCGCATGCCGGCGCATTTTTTGCGACCCGCAGCATTGCGGGCTTTCCGCACGCGACGCCCGACGAACCGGAGACGACATTCAACATCGTGCGGCCATCCGGCGCGCCGGCACCGATCAAGGGCGATCCGGTTGTCGAGCAGGTGCAAGGCATATTGAAGGATCTCGATTTCTATTCCGGGACGGTCGACGGCATTTCCGGACCCAACACCCGCAAGGCCATCCAGGACTATCAGCAGAAGGTCGGGCTCAACACGTCCGGCGAGATCGACGCGCTTCTGCTCGATCAACTGGGCGCGACGCCGAAGACAGCTTCCGTCGTGCCCAGACCGCAGCCGCGCCCGGATATGCCGGCCGCCGTTCCGGTGTCTTTGCAGACAGGTTCGGGACAGACAAATTCCGGGCAGGCGGATGCCGCGACGCAAGCGCCCGATGCCCGCATCGTCAAGATCCAGGCCGGGCTCAAGGCGTTCGGCAATGACGACATGCAGCTGGATGGTGTCGTCGGCGCGCGCACAAAGGCGGCGATCAAGGAATTCCAGTCGCTGTTCGGGCTGCCGCAGACCGGCGAGCCCGATGAGATCGTCTATGTCAAGATGCGCGAGATCGGCCTGACCAACTGACGGCCGAAACGACGGCTCGCCGAGCGGCGGAAATATCGATAGAGAACCGGCAGTTTCGGGAGCTCTCTCATGCGCGTCACATCGGATCTGTGGGTTTCGGCCCTGTTGCGCCGGATTTTCGGCGCCGGTGGATTTGCCGCCGTGGTCAAGCGTGGCGCGACCGAGGCCGGCGCTGTGTTCGTGCTGGCGCGGGGCAGGCTGGGTGAGGTTGCCCTGTTCGGGCCGGCGCCGCAGACAAGCTATGATTCGGCCAAGCCCGACGACCGGTTTTTCACTCTGCTCGGAGCTGGTGACGATCCCGCGGTGCTCGAAGCCAGGCTGGAACGGGAGAAAAAATTCGATCCCGACATCTGGGTGGTCGAAATCGAGGCCGGTGCCGTGCCCGTCGAGGAGCTTATTTCCGTGAAGACGCCCTGAGGCCGGAAGAAGCCGCCGCATCGTCGCTGTTCGAAGCGGTGCGTGTATCGCTGTTGGCAGGTGCTGCGCCGCGAACCACCCTTGAAAGGATTTCCGCTCTCCACGACCGCATCTTGTCCTGGGCCGCCTCGCGATGCAGCAGCCGGTAGCGGTCGAGGAAAGTCCGGATAGCCTGCGGGTGCGGGAACTGGCTGGGATAGACGGCAACCGTGACCAGGAAGGCCCTGTCTTCGCTGAGGTCGAGCGAGCGCAAGGCGACAAGCAGCGAGGCATAATTCTGGTTGGCGGTGAGCGATCGCGCGGTCTCGAAATCGATGTCGAGCGCATCGGCGAGCGCGGTCTGGAAGAACGCGGCGTTTCCCGTCAGCGCTGTCTCGCGCAATTTCATATAGGTGTCGGCGCCCTTGAAAGGCTCGGCGGTCGCTGTCTTCTCGTCGCCGGTGCGCATCATCGAGCGCAGCCTGCGCCGTGCATTCTCGGCCGCGATGCCGAGTGTCTGTTCCCGGGCTGGCTCGCCGGAGGCGGTATCCGCGCTCGCTGGCGCGATCTTGTCTGCCCCAGCGGCGTTCGCATCCGGGTCCGGCGCGCGCACCAGGGTTGGCCTCTCGAGGGCCCTGATCAGGTCAGCAATGGTCGGGTTCAAGCCCTTGCGGCGCGCAATGGCACGCGCATGCGGCAGGCCATGTCGCCCGATCAGGGCGATGAGATCGATGTCGCTGACGGCGCGTGAGCGGATGAGCAACGGCGCGGCAATGTCGACCGGTTCCTCGCAAAGACGGCGCACCAGGGCGGCGGGTGCGTATTCGCATTCGGAAAGGGCGGCTGCCACGTAACGGCGGGATTCGACGGACACGTCATTGAACAGCGGCAGCGTCAGGTCTTCGAGCTGGCCGATCTCGCGGCGTGAAGGGCGGGTGAGCGAGCAGAACGCCGACACTGCGGCGCGGAACAGCCTTTCGGCCTTTCCCGAGTCTTTTCGTACCGCGATTTGCCTGAAGTCCGAAGATGACACGAAGGATACGCCCGTACTCGACACAAGCTTGGCGCGCTCGACCGGGATTGTGTCGGTTTCGCGAGCACCAAGAACAAAGATCAAGTTAGCGACGATCCGTTAGCGTTCCGTTAACCCTCTGCCGCCTTAATGACATTTGGAGGCGTTGCGTTGTGCTCCGGGGAAACCGAGAGGAATGCGCGAACCATGGGCATGGTACTGTCTTTCGTGCCGCGTACGGCACCAAACACCAGAGCAAAGCAAACCGCCGAAATGCCGGCGGCGGTGATCATCTTTCCCGGCATCCGCTATGAGCGGTCGCATGCCGGCGAAGTGCGGCCGGTCGATCCCGACAAGACGGGATCGCCAGGGACGAAGCCGGTCCCGCACCACTGAGTTTCGGCGGCCACGGACCTTTGGTCCGGGATCATGTCTAGTGCATGTCGCCCAAAAGTGACCTCGGTTTTGGAGAACGACATGCATGAAAACAAAGACCTAAAGCGGGTCGTCTGAATCCGTTCAGACGCGACACGCTCTAGAAGTCCTGCAACTCACAGGAACTCTGTTCGAAGAAGCGCGACACGATCGGCTTCCAGCTGCTGTCGGGGACGAAGGCACGGATGACGAAGATGCCTTCCTCGATCGGCGCTTCGACGAAGATCGCCCCCTGAAGATCCTCTGGAAGGTCCTTGCGCACGTCGATCATCTGCGCCGGCGTCAGCACCACGGCATCCAGAACGCCGCCGGTCGCTGTGTGGTCGTTGAAGGAATAGATGTTGTGGCCGCTGCGGTCATAGACCGACACCGACCAGAACGGGACATGTCCAGGTGCCTTGACGCGGACCAAACCTTCGCCCAGGTCGAACCGGCACGCCGTTGCATAAAACAGCGGGTCGACGGATTTCACCACGGGCGCCCCACCGGCCTCGGCATCGAGCCGCGTCATCTTGTAGAGATCCGAAGCCATGGACAGCCGCGACCAGGCGTCGCGTTCGGAAAATTCAGGCACCAGAAGCAGCACGGCGATGTGCACAATGCCGGCGCCGAGCAGGCCGAGCAGGACGGCATGCAAAAGTCTGCGCATCGCCGCATAAAAACTACGCATCGCAGCCGACCTTGACGATCCGCGGCAGCGAGACGTCCGACAGGCCCGTGCTGCTGGCGATTGGCGTGTCGTAGAAGGTCAGCACGAAATACATCCTGCCGAAGCCGTCTGTCAGCAGCCAATTGCCGGGCATCGGGTGATGGCCGGCGGAAATGATCACCGAATTGTCGGGCTGGCGCACCACCCCGTAGGATTGCAGCGCCGCCAGCCGGGATTTGCCGGTCTCGACCACGCTGAGCGACTGGTCGGCGGCGTAGAGCGTCCAGAACCGCGCCGTCGGAAATCCGCCCTCGATGGTGTAGGTGCATTCGCGCTTGAGCTCGGCGCCGCCCGTGTCTCGCTCGGCGACGAAGGACAGCCCCTCGGCACGGCCGAGTGCAAGCACGCCCTCGCGCGCCACGCGAGCCTTGGAATAAGGATCGGCGGACGGCGTGCCGATATCGGGAAAGGCTGTCCATTGACCGATCCGGATGGCGCCGACGCCATCCTGGACTTTCAGCGCATACCAGACGCTGCCGCCACCGCCGATGATGGCTATGGCAAGCGAAAGCAACGTCAGGAAGGCAGTTTTGAGCATGAAGGGCCGGGGACACCGAAGAGTTGCCGCTCGGGGATATCGCGGCGCAGGGCCTTGTGGCAAGCGGGCCGATGTAGAATTGCAGCCGCCTCTTCCTTCTCCACCTGCGGGAGACGGTGGCCGAGCGAAGCTCGGTCGGATGAGGGGTGTTCCAGCTTCGCAAGGACGGTGATCCGGCCAGCACCCCTCAACCGTCTCGGCGCTGCGCGCCGATCCACCTTCTCCCACAGGTGGAGAAGGAAGAGGCGCGCCATCACAGCGCCGACAGCGTCTCCGGCGGTTGAGGCGTATTGAGGACGGGCGCCGACTGGAACAGGCTGGTCATGTCCCGCAGCGTCTGCGTCGTGCGGCTGGACAGCACCGGCGGCCGTTCGGCGGCTGCATCGGCCACCGCCTGCGCGTCGCTCTTCTTCTGTGCTTCCTCGGCTTTGGCAGCGATCTCCTCGTCGACGAAGGGCTTGTCGATGCCCGGGATCGGCTTGAGGTCGATGTTCTGGTGCGCATAGACCATCAGGCGCTGCCATACCATCGCAGGCAGCGAGCCGCCGGTCATGTTCTTGGTCGGCGTGAAATCGTCATTGCCCATCCATACCGCCGCCGTGTAGTTGCCGGTGAAGCCGACAAACCAGGCGTCGCGGTAGGATTGCGTCGTGCCCGTCTTGCCGGCGACGACGATGTTGGGAAGTTGGGCCCGCCGCGCCGTGCCCATCACCGGTACTGCCGCCAGCATGGTGTTCATCGATTTCAGCGCCTGCTCCGACAACACCCGGTGTGGCGGCGGCGCATCCTTGGCGAAATCATAAACCACCTCGCCGGTGCGGGTGACGAGTTGGCTGATGCCGTGCCGGAAGCCGACGAAACCGTTGTCGGCGAACACGCTGTAGCCCGTCGCCTGGTCCATCACCGTCATGCCCGAGGTGCCCAGCACCATCGTCTTGTGCGCTTCGAGCGGCGATTCCACGCCCATCGCCTCGGCCATGGCCTTGATCGGCCCGATGCCAAGGTGATCCTTGGCCAGCCGAACCGGCACGGTGTTGATCGATTTGGCCATAGCCATGATCAGAGTTACATTGCCCGCCGATCCGCCGCTGTAATTGTGCGGCGACCAGGACCCCCAGCTGATCGGGCCGCCGGAGATGATGGAGTTGGGCGTGAAGCCGTGTTCCATCGCCGTTGCATAGACATAGGGTTTGAATGACGAGCCGGTCTGGCGCAGCGCCTTGGTGGCGCGGTTGAACTGGCTGGCGCCATAGTCGCGGCCGCCGACGATGGCGCGCACGGCGCCGTTGGTCTCGATGACGACGACGGCACCTTCGGTGACGTTGTACTCCTTGCCGAACTGGCGCAGGTGGAACTCCACCGATTCTTCCGCTGCCTTCTGGATGTTCGCGTCGAAGGTGGTGTGGGCAACAAGCGAGTGCTGGCCCGGTTTGGCGATCTTCTTGACCTCGTCGAATGCCCAGTCGAGGTAATAGTCCGGACTTTTCTGCTCGCCGCGGTCGACGACATCGGCCGGATGCAGCCTTGCCTGCAGAACCTGCCCCTCGGTCATGAAGCCGGAATCGACAAGGTTGGACAGCACCACATTGGCGCGTGCGCGCGCTGCCGGCAGGTTGATGTGCGGCGCATATTTGGTCGGCGCCTTGAACAGCCCGGCCAGCATCGCCGCCTCGGCGAGGTTCAGATCCTTGACGCTCTTGCCGAAATAGAAATCGGCGGCCGCCTCGATGCCGAACGTACCGCCCCCCATGTAGGCTCGATCGAGATAGAGCTGCAGGATTTCCTTCTTCGACAGATTGGCCTCGAGCCACAGCGACAGGAAGGCTTCCTTGATCTTGCGCTCTAGCGTGCGCTCATTGGTGAGGAACAGGTTCTTGGCCAGCTGCTGGGTTATGCTCGAGCCGCCCTGAACGACGGAATTGGCCCGCACATTCTCGAAGATGGCGCGGGAAAGGCCGAGCACATCGATGCCGTAGTGATCGAAGAAGCGGCGATCCTCGGTAGCAAGCACCGCCTTGATGACGTGATCGGGCATCTCGTCGACCGGCACGGAATCGCGCTGGATGATGCCGCGCTGGCCGATCTCGTTGCCATAGCGGTCGAGGAAGGTGACGGCGAAGTCGCCCTGGGCGCGCCAGTCGCCGGCCGTATCCTGGAAAGCCGGAATGGCCAGCGCCAGCATCACCACGATGCCGCCGGCGCCGAGCGTAAAACCTTCGCTCAACACTTCGATGATGCCACGGCGCCAGCCGTTGACGCGGAAGCGCCGCGAGAAGATCGTCGCCGATTCCCAGAACTGGCGCGCCTTGAAGCCGATCTCGTAGAGCGAGGAATCGATCCACGCGTCGAGCGCCAGCAGCCGGGCGGCGATCGGACCTCTTCTCTTGCGCGGTTCGGGACTGGCCATTCGGAATCCGGCTAGCAATTGCACGACCTGAGTACCGCAAACCGGCAATTTCAGGGCGATGCATTCCGCAAGACTATTCCTCCATTTTTCCAGCACTCACAAGGGCAGCGAAGACACAGTATCGGGTTTGTTGCTGAGGGGCGAGCCGGCTCAGGCCGGTTCGCGCTTCAGCGCCTGCGCCATGCAGTGGATGCCGCCGCCGGTCTTCGAAATCTCGCTCATGTCGACGGCCGCGACCTCGAAACCGCGGGCCTTGAGCTGGCCGATCAGCGACTGGCTGGAGGTCGGCGCGATCACCCGGTCCTTGCCCAGCGACATGAAGTTGCAGCCGAGCGCCATCGTGTCCTGGAACGGCACGTCGATGATCTCGTGGCCTTTGCCCTTCAGCCAGTCGACAATGCCGGGCTCGGTGCAGGCAAGGCAGACGGCGGTCAGTTTTTCGGCGATCGGCACCACCATCAGGTCGATATGGACGTAATATTCGTCGATGAAGGCGATGCGGGTTTCCCAGCCTTCCTTGTCGAACCAGGCCTGCACCTGGCGCGCACCTTCCTCCTGCGTGCGCGCGCCGCCGCAGCCTATCAGCACGACGCCATCCTCGATGACGTTGAAGTCGCCGCCCTCGAACGTACCAGCCGTGACCATGTCGTAGATCGGGATGCCGAGTTTTTCATAGGTGCGGATCGCGGCATAGTTCTCGCCGCGCCGCCACCAGTTGGCCATGGCGGTGATGAAGGCGCCGTAGGGCGTCATGACGCTGGAATCGCGGGAATAGACCTGCATCGGCAGCTCGGGCGTCGGCTCGTGCCAGTGGATGTTGACGCCGAAATGCTCGTAGGCGGCGACCAGGTCCTTGTGCTGTGCTTGTGCGATCTGCACGTTGCAGGGCGCCTCGCGCAGGTGCTTGCGCGACAGCGAGCTGGTCGACAGATGACGCAGGAAATTGGGCGAGCCGAGCAGGACGTCGGTCAGCACGTCGGTCTCGTTGGCAAAACCCCAGGCGGTCAGCGGCTTGGTGCCGCCGGCGGGGTTGCGGCGCTGCAGCGAAAACGGCTCGGCGACAATGCGGTCATGAACGGTCATGGGATGCTCCTCGTGAGGTGACTTGGGGGTGTCTGATTGCTCGGTATCCACCAGTCGCGTCCACGCGGGGTGGTGACATATTCTGGCCAGCGAAACCCGATCGGCGGCTCGTAGTCGCAAAGCGGTGCGATCCAGTTCGAACCGCCGATGCCGCCGCCGGTGCGGGTAACGAACTCGTCCATCGCCGCCTCGCGGGCAGTCTGGTCTTCCAGCAGGCGAAGGGCGGCAAGCGCAATCGTGCGGGAGGCGCAGGCCACCATCGGGTCGATCGTGGCCGAAATACCGCCCAGCGCATTCATCACCCAGGCTGGATAGGGATAGCCGGTCTCCGAACGCAGCGCCGGGCGGGCGACATAGAAGCGCGCCGTCGGCGTATGCCAGCTCATGTCGGTGTAATCGTCGGAGGTCGAATTGACCTGCGAGGGCGGCAGGTCGCGGCGCAGGATCGCTTCCGCCGCCTGCGGCTCGATCAGGCGCTCCAGCTCTTCGATGAACGGCTCGTCGCTCGCCATGCGCCCGGCATTGACCTGCATTTCGCGCGCGACTGCCTTGGCGTCTTCGTCCCAGCGCGGCGGCCCGACCGCCGACAGCGCTTCATAGGCGATCTCGGCCATGGCATGATTGGCAAGTCCCGGTCGTGACTTCGACACCCAATGCCGCTCGGTGCGGCAATCACTCATCGCTGCCGCCGCCTCGGCATTGCGGTCGAGCACCGCGGTGACCTGCTCGGCCATGGCAAGCGTCGGCACGCGGATCATGTACTGAATCTCGGCCAGCCCCGCCGGCAAATTGTCGGCGGTCGCTTGCCCCGCCGTCAGGATCGCCTCGCTGATCGACCAGCCGCCCTGGTGAGGCAGCATGGAATCGCGCAGAGCCTTGGAGGCCATGTACATCATCATCAATGCGTCGTTGGCGCCGGGCGCGCGCGCCGCCGAATGTGCTTGCGGAATGGGTGCAGCACCCGCAGCCAGCGCCCAGCGCTCCGGTTGGTCGCAGATGAAGCGATAGATCATCGCGTAGGCCGCGCCGCAATGCGTGTCCCAGCGCGCCGTGTTGCAGAGCGGCAGCATGTAGAACGGATGAAAGGAGATCATGCCGGCAAGGCCGTCATAATAGCCCTTGGCGGCATGGATCGGCTTTGACCCACGCACCTTTTCCGCCGGCTCGCCGGTGAAGCGCAGCGTGCCTGATATGCCGTGGCGCTGCATCGCGGCCTTGGTCGCCAGCAGCCCGCCGAGGCTCGAAATACCCAGCCCGGAATGCGGGTCGGTGTGGCCGCCGGCCTGGTTGCCAAGTCCCCGGCGCGGACGCTCGACCGTAGCGGCATCCTGGCAATTGCCCGGCACCGCGTCGTATTCGGCGTACATGCCGATGGTCGGGCCGGGGCCGTTGGTCCAATGTGCGCAGAAGGCGGTCGGCATGCCGCCGGAGCCTTCTTCGACAGAAAAGCCTTCGAGTTTCAGTCGCTCGACATACCAGGCGGCGGATTGATATTCCCGCCACGCGGTCTCGCCGTAATCGAAGATGATGCGTGTCCACGCGGACAACAACGGCTGGATGCCGTCGAGACAGGCAAGGGCGGTTGCTTGCGCCGAGGTGGCCACCGGTTTCTCCATGGCATGAGAAGAAAGCAGTGAAGCGGTTCGCTAAAAAGTGATATGTTTTCCCGGTTCGTGCAAATTCGGTTCACCTGAGGTTCCTTGCGTATACCATCCACACAAGCG
>NZ_RZRW01000189.1:0-9800 GCF_003998745.1 Mesorhizobium sp. M7A.F.Ca.US.014.04.1.1
TCGATCCCGCCATAAACTCAATGTCGGCGACCTTATAATGATACGGGTCCGCGTCACCGTAAGTGGTTATGCCGCCTCTCGGATGTGAGATAGGCCGCCACAATGGCAGGCCATCATCACACACAAAAAAAGTCGCGAACAACCTACCGTCAGTCGCCATTGTCGGCCGAAGCTTCTCAAGGCAAGTTCGAATGAGGTTGATTGGCAGGTGCGTGAACAGCGACAAGGCCAAGGCGTAGTCGAACGTGGTACCCAATTTGCCAACGTCAAAATCACCGGTCACCAGCAGATTGGCCCGCGGCACTTTGTTGGCCAGTCCCAACGGCGCCAGTTCCCTGTCGTATCCGGCGTCCATGATGCTAGCATTTATGTCCGCGCCGAAATAATTACCCGCGTCAAGATAATTGGCGAAGTGGACCCCGCCCCGGAAACTGCCGCAGCCAAGGTCAATCAGCCTGTGACGGGGCTGCAGGCCATTATCGACCAGCAAGTCGAATTGCAAGCGGCCGATTTCATCCCACATTCCACCGATGATCTGGCGATGGTCGCCTGACTCCATCGCTCGGGCGATGGCGTCCGTGCGATGATAAGCGCTTGGAAGTCTTTGATCGTTGGTCATCGAACGGTGCCCCGAATGGATGCGGAACAAATTCAGGCGGCTGCAATCTTGCGAACTAGGGGCGTGTCCGAGGTCAAATCAGCGGGGGTCAACTTGAAGGTCATTCCCAGGCTGAAGAAGCCGTAGTCAATCTCATCCGGGGCCGGCATAACCTTGAAGATCACGGCATCAAGTATGCGATGAAGGTATTGTCTTTCAAAATTTGCATTCCCCATCGCTCCAACGTTGATGAAATAAACTCCGGCCCGTAGCAGGCACTTAAACTCAAAGTTGACCTGCACAGACTCGCCTACCCCTAAGCTCTTCAGCCGAAGATCCGGCACCCGATCAGTATTTCCCCCACACAGTTCCACACCGTAAGGGGATTTGAACAGGGTGCCAAACGCGAGATCGTCGACGTCCGTGGTTGCAGTGAAGGTATATTGCACCGCGTAGACACAGCCTTGGGTCAGCACGTTGACCATTTCCCCACCGGTGTTGACAATCCGCACGTCGGCAATGCGCCCACCAGTCTCTTCATAGGGCGTGATGGTCTGGCTGGTAAGCGCAGGGTCCCAAAAACCATCATCAACGATCTCCGACTGTTCGGGTCTCTGCGTCGGCAACTTCGTCGCTGGTGCATGATTGCCAATCACCGGCGGGCCGTCCGAATCGCTAGTGCCGGCAAGCGTCTTGATCTCTTCACGCACTTGTCTGGCCTCTTCGCCACGAAGATTGACAAGCCGCTGATATTGGCTGGCCACCCGCTTGGGTGTGCCCTCCAATATCTTCTCGCCGCCATCGATGAGAATTGCGCTGGTACACAATTGAATGATCGTCTGGGCGCCATGCGAGGTAAACAGGATAGTAGCTCCGGCGTCCTTGATCTGCTCGATGCGGGCCATGCATTTGCGCTGGAACGCCTCATCGCCCACCCCAAGCGCTTCGTCGACGACCAGGATGTCGGGATCGACATTGATCGCGGTAGCGAAGGCAAGTCGCATATACATGCCGGACGAATAGGTCTTGACGGGCTGATCGATGAAGTCGCCGATCTCCGCAAATCTTTCGATCTGCTCGAAACGCCAGGCCATCTCCTCCCGTGGGACGCCGAGAATGGAGGCATTGAGGTGGACATTCTCACGCCCGGTGAATTCGCGATTGAAGCCGGCACCGAGTTCAAGCAAGGCCGCGATCCGGCCGTTGACTTCAACCGTACCGCTGGTCGGTGGAAGCGTTCCGCAGATCACTTGCAGCAGCGTGGATTTTCCCGATCCATTACGGCCAATGATGCCAATCACTTGGCCGTGGCCGAGTTCGAAGGAGATGTCGTTGAGAGCCGCGAAGTCCTTGTAATAGCGGCGGGGTTGCATGCCCACTAAACGTTCCAATCGCGGCACGATCATCTGCTTGAAGCGGTCTTCCGGCCGCTCGAACATCGTGTATCGCTTGGTGACGTTGCGAACCTTGATCGCAAAGGGCCGGCTATCGCGCTCAGATGACATCGGCAAATCCCCCTCGTGTCTTCTCGAAGAACAGCCTGCCTAGCAGCGCGACGATCAAGGCAACGCAGAAATAGGCGGCCAGCGCCCACCATGAAGGCAGGGTATCCATGAGGACGACGGCACGGAAATTTTCGATCGGCACCGTCAGCGGGTTTAAAACCACCCAGGGCCGAAGCCATTCCGGCATCGATGTTCGGGGCGTGAACATGGGCGAGAGAAACATGGACGCCGTCAGAACCGGACCGATCATCTGGCTGATGTCGCGAAAATAGACCCCCAGAGAGGCCAAGACCCACGCAATTCCCTGCACCAGCAGGACGAAAGGAACAATCGTAAGGGGAGCGAGCAAGATATAGAGCGACAGGCTTCCGGTTATGATCAGGGTAAAGACCAGCAGCACGGCCAGACTGATTCCGAGTTGCACCATCGCGGAACCGGTGACCACCGCCGGCAGAATTTCGATCGGAAAGACGATCTTTTTCACGAAGGTCGCGTTGTTCAATATAGCCCCCGTCGATTTGGACAGAACCTCGGCATAGAAGTTGAAAAACATGAGGCCACAAAACAGGGCAAGCGCAAAGAATCCGACGGAGTGGTTCTGGTTGGCACCTGCGGCGGCCCATTTGACGCCGAACACGGAGCCAAACATCAGGGTGAAAACGGAAAGGGTGAGCAACGGCGTTAACAGCGCCCAACCAATCCCGAAAAACGAACCCTTGAACCTGCTGCTCACGTCCCTGCGAACAAGATTGGACAAGACCTGAAAATCGCGCTGACTAATCATCGGGTGGCCTTGTGTAGCTCTTTTATCGCCTGATCGATGTGGTCCATGGCCACTTCAACGTCAACCGTGGACTGCATGGCATAGGTCTTTGGCTGCCACGTTTCAGATGATCCATTAGAGTCACATAATATGACATTGTAGTCGAACTTCTTCAGGGCACAGATACGGCTGATCCATAATTCGACTACTCCGCCGCCGGCACCCCAGAAATTGATCCAGGCGTCGGGCATCAAGTCGAAAACCACCGTTCCCGCCTTCGACCATATCAGGTTGGCAAAGGCGGACCCATGCGCTCCGACGATAATTTCGGCATCTGTGAAAAGGTCGATCTGGTCCGAATAAGCCAGCACGGCCGGATCGATGACCTTGAAACCACGCTTGACCAGCGCAGCCTGAAGCGCGGCTTCGTTGGCTATCGTCCTACCGGAATTTGTGGTTTCGCTTGAACGCCCGAGATATATCCGTCTGGCACGATAGTCTTGAACCGCCGGGGGAAGCACGAGCGTTCGCGACATCAGATCGGCTGTTTCCGGATGCGGGAAGAACGTGGTGAACGTGGTCAGAGCATTGGAGAAAATGGCCGAACGGAACTTGTAGACAGCGGTGCTGGCCGCGTCGAGGATAAGAAAATGGTGTGGAAGGAAGCCCCAGACCGACAGCATCCTGATCAACCATTTTGGCGCTTTCGTCGACAGGACAACACGCAACCGCTCAGCAATGATCTCATCACGAAACGCCAACAATTGTGGAACCATATCAAAGACCACATGGCCGAACGCTTGGGAGTAGTGCATGGGAATGATCACGTCCGCATCGATCTCGGTCGCTGTTTCAGCCTTCAGATGCGCGCCTGCATCGTCTTCCACCAAATATTCAAGCTCTGTCACTTGCGACCTGACATAGCGGTAGATGCGCATCGTTTCGGCGATGACCTGGTTGTTCCGGGTGACGAGAGCCACGGCGATCGGATGCGCCACACAATTGTGAAACCGACCGAACCGCAATGGCGCTGCCTCATAGGGAACCGTCTTCAGCATGCGAGCGAATTCGTCGCCATTGACCACGCCTTTCGCGACGTGCAGTCGCGGAGCTAGTTCAGCCTCGACGTTGCAGGGAGAGAACGCGGTCCAAATGCAATCCTCGTTCGAAGTGAGCATTTCTTGTTTGCTCGACGCCACCCTGCCAATGGATTCGAGCGAAACCTCCTGGACATCGTGCCCTTCCAACTGGTGACGACTAGAGGCCATCGCAACCTGGTCCGGGAGATCAGCGATTACTTTTTTTTTTTGCGCCGGCTCGGTTGCAGAGGACGGATTAACCACGCGTTTCGCGGCACGATAGGCAAAGCGGACGGCCTTGAACATCATTGGCCTGTCGTAAAGCCGGTGCGCCACCCTGAACTTCAGGGGCACCTTGATCGAACCGGGTTCAGGCATCGTCAGGACCGCCGGGCTCGTCGTCGTCAGCTTCGGCTGAGGTTGCTCAACCGCTTGGGCGTCCCGCGCCTTTTGAATGCTTCTCGCCGCAGTTTCCGTGATTTCGCGCTGCGGCTCAGGAGCGGTTTCATTCCCGGACTGCAAGCGGCTGGCTTCCTGCTTGAGCAAAGTCACCTTGCCATCGAGGTCAGCGACTTCCCGGATTTTTGCGGCACGGAGCTTTGCGATTTCGGCGTCCCTGGCTTCCTCGGGGATCGCCGCTAATTGCTGCCTGAGTTCGAACCGCACGCGTTCCGGCGCAACGTCGTAAATATCGTCAACCATCGACATGCCATTTTTCACGCGAAGCGTGGCCTCCAGGAACCCCCGGCCGTGTCTCCGGTCTGGTTCGAGATAGCATCCCTCGGCCCATTCGTTCCAAGCATTGATGAAGACCAGTTGATCGCCTTCCGCGCGATTGGCGCGCGTCAGCGAACTCGATCCCCGCAGCCAGCGCTCATAATTTGCAACGGTGGAGCCAAGAACGATCAATGAGCGATTCTTTACCCGGGCCGTATTGTCCCAATCGGGGAAAACGGTTCGATAGATCCGCTTGCGGCTATGGTCCCTCGATAGGAAATCGCGCGCAACGTTGGCATATTCGACCGGGTAGCCTTCGAATGGCTTATAGGTCGGCACGATCTCCTTCACACCATGGAATTTCATGTTGTGCGGCGGGAACTCGACGCCTGCGTCGAACTCATACTGCTCGTAGTCGTTATTGCCGTGAACGAGCGCGTTCACGATGTGAATTTCGCCGATACCCATCTTGCGGCAATGCTCCCGCCAGCGCTTACCTGCGGCCTTGGCGTCAGGAAGATGCTGCGGCCGGTAGACGACCAGCAACGGCTTGCCATCGACCCGCAGATAGCGGGGATCCTTGAAATAGGGAAAGAGGCTTTCGATGAAGCGCAACTCCCAATCCGGACCATAGGTCTGCGCGATTAGAACCTCGTGCTCGGCGGCGTCCCATCGGCGGGTCCAGTTTTCGTTCGCCCAGCACAGGCAGAAGCCCATGTCGATGCTCTTGTCGGTCAGGAAAGCATCGACCGGCTTCTCCATCAGCCGGTGGCCGTCGAACCAGTAGTAGTGAAAGCAGAAAGCGTCGATCCCGTGCTCCCTAGCGACCTCGGCCTGATCGCGGATGGTGTCCAGGACGCGAAGGTCGTAGTAGCCGAAATCGGTCGGATAGCGCGGTTGATTATGGCCATCGTAGAGCGGCTCCGCCTTCGCAACGTTGGTCCATTCGGTGAACCCTTTGCCCCACCATTCATCGTTCTCGGGGAACGGATGGAACTGCGGCAGATAGTAGGCAACATAACGCAGCGCCATTATCGCATGCTCAGGATCGACTTCACGATGCGACGGCCGGTCGGGCCGAGCATGCGGCCAACCATCGTTCTGAACGTCGGTCGCTGCTGTGGCGAATAGTGTGGCGGCGGGACAAACGGCAAATTCGAAACAGGCTTGCCGATTTTCGGGGGCGCGCGATCGAGCAGGACAAACTCATTCTTCGGCGAGTTCGCCAGTTCTGCCTTCACGACCGTCTGATAGATCTGCGAATAGGCGCCGAGTTCCAAAGCTGCCCGGACTTGTTCGGGCGTTTTCTTCCAGTTCTCGGCGAACTCTGTCATCTCGGGCGTCCGCACGACAAAGAGCGCGTCGACGATCTTCAGATTGGCTTGGCGGAAGAGGTGCTGAAGGTTCTTGGCGCCAAAGAAGCGGATATGTGTGCGATCGAGAAGGCCCCAGTCCCGGTAGTCGACATTGTCATCAAGCATCATCGCCATCATTGCGGCATGATTGGCGTTGGGGATCGACGAGACCACGCTGCCGCCAGGCCGCAGATAGCGGGTGACCTCCCTCAATGTCTCCCAGGGATTGACCAGATGCTCGAGCACATCCGCGATGACGACGGCATCGAAGCGTCGCTCACCGAAGACCTCGCCCCATCCTGGCGTGTTGAGATCGCCCTGGACCGCGTCGACGCAAAAGCTCTTCAGGATCGGAATGCAGTTCGGATCATATTCGAGCGCGGTAACCCGACAGCCGTTCAGAGCTATCAGTGGCTTGGCGATCGACCCCGGTCCGGCGCCGATTTCGAGGACATCCTTATCCCTGCCGACTAACCGCAACACATTTGCCGCAGCCGTGTCCGAATTCGGGTCGACATCGAAAACGTAGATATCTGCTGATGTCTTCTGTTTTGCGCTCACTTATCCGTGCCTCGTGTGTCTGCGCCAATCTTTCGGATCGGCAAAGCAAGCTTTGACAATGCTTTCGCAACTTTCCACGATTTGCTCTCGTGGATAAGCGTTAGCTCGCGCGCCGCTGCCTGAAGGCTTTCCGTCACGGCCGCCAATTGGCCTCTCAGGGCCGAAACGTCAAGGCCCTGCTTGTCGTACTGCTCGGTGAGCGATCCTAAATCCGCTTGGAGAGCTGACATCTGGCTGACATGCTTTGCGATTTCCTGTCTCGCATCTGTGAGTTGTGCCGAGCGCGTTGAGAGCTCGGCATTCAAGCTCGCGATCTCATCGATTCTCGTGGCCAACTCGCTTGACTTGGCGGCGATCTCCAATCGCAGTTGTTCTGCTTGGTCCCTCAGGGTCGAAACGTCCAGGCCCCGGCTGTCGTACTGCTCGGTGAGCGATCTCAAATCTGCCTGGAGAGCTGACATCTGGCTGACATACCTTGCGATTTCCTGTCTCGAATCTGCGAGTTGCGCCGAGCGCGTTGAGAGTTCGGCATTCAAGCTCGCAATCTCACCGATCCTTGTGGCCAACTCGGTGGCCAACTCGCTTGACTTCAGTCGCTCTGCTCTTATCTCACCCTCGACCGCCTGCCCTTCCATTGGGTTCTGGTCCTCAACCATCGCTACGATCTTTGATTTCAACGCATCGCGTTCCGCGCTAAGTTGATCGACTTGAGACATCAGCGCCCGGACATTGCCGACCAGTCTTAACTCTGTGGCGGCGTAATCGGTTGTCGGCGCGAGGCGCGCCTTGGTCTCACGCGCCAGCAATTCGGCAAACATGACTTGGCCAGCCGGCAGCCAACTGTCCTCAAATTCGTCATAGATTGCATCGAGTTCGGCGGTCGCTGCTGGCGAAGACGCGTCTTCCTCGAGGTCGAGCATGGCAACATAGGCTCGCTTGACCAGATCCGGCACGCCATCATTAGCCATGAGCAAGTCGACGCTCGCCAGATGGTGCTGGTGATCAGTCGACAGATAAGCTGCAATTTCTTTCTCGACAGAGCTAATCTTGCGCGGCCATTCGATCGAAAATCGTTCTGAGATCTTCTCCAGGGCAGGCCCGAAATCTCGAACCATCGACTCGTACGACAAGAAGACACGAGGTGAATTCCTAGTGCTTCTCTCGGAGGCCAGAACGTAGTTCAGCCAAACGAGGGAGGCGAATCCCAGATCCATTCCGTCGCGCTTTGCCAGCGATTTGGCGACCGACAGTGGATTGCGAGTGATCGTTACATAGTCAGTCTTGTACCTGAGCGATGTAAGCAGTTGCTGATAGATCGGCACAATGCGCGAAATCCGCGGCTCCTTGAGCACGATCGTTGGCATGCCGCCATATTCGCCATCGAGTAGGCGAGCGATCTCGTCGTGGTAGAATCTTAACCGGCTTGCCGACAGTTCCTCGACCCGGACCGGCCTCCAATCGTCCCACCGGCTACCAAGTTCGAGCAAGAGCTGCTCGTTCAGCAGGGCCAGATGCAATGGTTCCCAATAACCTGTCCGGTTGCTTTCGTCGGCGGGAATCAAGTTCTTTGGTGGAGCAACACCCAGCAGTTGAAGCACGCCGGCCAACGCGCTGGTGCCGGACCGATGCATGCCAAGAACCATCAAGCAGGTGCGCTCGCCCTGGCTTTCTCGCTTTAACTTCGAACTCTTCATTGTCGTCGCGGCAACAGCCATAATTGTATCCCATGGATGGGCAAGCCACAGAGCTGGCTTCTGCGATCATGAGCCTTGCCTGTACTCTACGCCGGTTTTGGAAGCTGCAACCGAGTCATTACGTCTCTGAAGGCCGTCCCAGTATGGAAATGGCCAGCGTGCCATCATGTCGCGACATGTTATGACTATAATGTGGCGCGCCCGCGCCCCACCTCTGGTAGCTTTGTCCTCTGCACGCACTCGACCCGCAAACTTGGCCTTCATAGCCATTTCGACCAGTTGCGTCGTAGCGAGGTCGAGAGCAGAGTCAATTGCGGCAAAACCGAAACAACGCTGACGCGGCGGCAGTGTCCAAATCGCAACGCACCGATCGGACTCCACCGATCCAGTAACAGGGCGTCAAGCTTACTCGTATTCACGCTCTTGTCCGAAAAAACCTCTGGCTATGCCCTCGCACCCGCAGTATGCGATACAGGACGGCGGGGGTCGGGGATGGCACGTGGGTAAGGTGATTGATCGCGAAGTATCTTCGTGTTCGCACTTCGCTGGTGTCGATGCCCTTGAGCCTGGAGTCTAGTGCCGTCCAATGAATTCCCATCTAGAAGCTGTGTTCGGGCTCAGGCCACAGATGCGGCGCGCCTTCATCATGGTCCAGGACGTGGTCATGGTCCTGGTCGCCGTGGCACTCAGCCTTATTCTTTCGCGGTCGAATCTTTCGTTCGAAGCGTTCTCCAACGAGGGTCTGGCGACATGGGCGGGCATCGTCGTCATCAGCCATTTGTTGTTCCGCTACAGTGGCCTTTACACCACTGTCTGGCGCTTCGCCTCGACGCCGGACTTTTTCAACATCCTGAAGAGCTGCGCGATTTTGACGTTCACTCTTTACATGGCGTCGCTGCTGCTGCGTTTTTACCGGCCGGTGGCGGGGCTCAACGAGCGTCAGTTCATCGTCTTCTTCCTCGTCTCCTTCACCATCATATCGGCACCCCGGCTGTTCTACCGCTTCCTGCGTGACGGCGCGAGCTGGGGGATTCTGAGCCGCAAGACCGACCAGCAGGCCAAGCGCGCTCTGTTTGTCGGCCGGCTCGGCGAGGCCGACCTGATCATTCGCTTCACGCGCACGGCGCAACCGGCGGACTATTCCATCGCAGGCATCATGGCCACCGAGCGCGGCGCACCGTTGGGCACGCGGATTCAAGGTGTTCCCGTGGTGGCGACAATGCCGCGCCTGATCGATGTCCTGGAAGACTATGCGACCGGCACCAAGAGCCTGGACTTGCTGATTTTCGGCAGCGGCGCCGAGCACGAAATCGAGGACTATTCGGAACTTGTGCGCATTGCCCGGCACGGCGACATAAATGTGGTGCAGTTCTCAGGCCTTTCGGAGTTGGAACAGCACGGAAAGCTGGTTCTCGACACCGTCGAGATGGAAACGATCCTGCGCCGGCCGACGGTCGCGTCCGATATCCAGCGTATCGGCGCCTTTGTCGGCGGCAAACGCGTTCTGGTGACCGGCGGTGCCGGGTCT
>NZ_RZRW01000190.1:0-9792 GCF_003998745.1 Mesorhizobium sp. M7A.F.Ca.US.014.04.1.1
GCTGAGGCGCGCGCGCAGATCGCGGCGCCGGTCGAGACGCGCTGGGACAAATAGGGTCATGCAGTCGCTGAGAAAATATCGGCGCATCACCGTCAAGATCGGCTCGGCGCTGCTCGTCGACCGCGCGACGGGCCTGAAGCGCGACTGGCTGGCTTCGCTCGCCGACGACATTGCCGGGCTGGCCCAGGGCGGCGCTGAAATCCTCGTCGTCTCGTCCGGCGCCATCGCGCTTGGCCGCACCATCCTTGGCCTCGGCAAGCGAGCCCTGAAACTGGAGGAGAGCCAGGCGGCGGCAGCCGTGGGACAGATCGCGCTGGCCGGCGCCTGGTCGGACGCGCTCGGCAAGGGCAGCCTGAAATCGGGCCAGATCCTGCTGACGCTCGGCGACACCGAGGAGCGCCGCCGCTATCTCAACGCGCGGGCGACGATCTCGACACTCTTGAAGATGAAGGCAGTGCCGGTCATCAACGAGAACGACACGGTGGCGACTTCCGAAATCCGCTACGGCGACAATGACCGGCTGGCGGCCCGCGTCGCCACCATGATGGGCGCCGATCTTTTGGTGCTGCTTTCCGACATCGACGGGCTCTACACCGCGCCGCCGGCGCGCGACCCCAACGCCAAATTCATTCCGGTGGTCGACCGCATCACGCCTGATATCGAGGCGATGGCGGGTGCGGCCGCTTCCGAGCTGTCGCGCGGCGGCATGCGCACGAAGCTCGATGCCGGCAAGATCGCCACCGCCGCCGGCACCGCGATGATCATCACGTCGGGCACTCGGCTGTCGCCGCTGATGGCGATCGAACGCGGCGAGCGCGCTACTTTCTTTCGGCCGAGCAGCAACCCGGTCAAGGGCTACAAAACCTGGATCGCCGGCCAGCTCGAGCCGGCCGGCCGGCTTACGGTCGATGCCGGCGCCATCGGCGCGCTGCTGTCGGGCAAATCGTTGCTGCCGGCCGGCGTCAAGCTGGTCAGCGGCAATTTCTCGCGCGGCGACACGGTGGCGATCCTGTCGCCCGAGGGCCGCGAGATCGCGCGCGGGCTGGTTGCCTATGATGCCGCCGATGCCGTAAGGATCGCGGGCCTGAAGACGGCCGAGATCGAAACCGTGCTCGGCTACGAGGCGCGTTCGGCGATGATCCACCGCGATGACCTTGTGGTGAGCCATTCGGGTGACCAAGTACGGGCCGGCGACCAAACAGGGGCCGGTGACCAAGTCACGGTCGGTGGCGATGTAAGCGGAGGATGAGCCATGCTGAAACTGCATGAAAAATCCGGGGATGACACTGTCGCGCTGATGGCCGATATCGGCCGGCGCGCCCGCGCTGCCGCCCGGCCGCTGGCCATTGCCACAACCGCCGCCAAGAACGCCGCACTGCTGGCCATGGCCGAGGCGATTGTGGCCCGTGAGCAGGACATTCTCGACGCCAACGCCATCGATGTTTCGAATGGTCATGAATCCGGGCTTTCCACCTCCTTCATGGACCGGCTGAAGCTCGATCCGGCGCGCATCCGCGCCATGGCCGACGGCATCCGCGAAATCGCCGCGCTGCGGGATCCGGTTGGCGACGTGATCGCGCAGTGGGACCGGCCGAACGGTTTGCATATCGAGCGCGTGCGCACGCCGCTCGGCGTCGTCGGCGTCATCTATGAGAGCCGCCCGAACGTCACCGCCGATGCCGGCGCGCTGTGCCTCAAAGCCGGCAATCCGGTGATCCTGCGCGGCGGTTCGGATTCGCTCAATTCTTCCGCCGCCATCCACGCCTGCCTGGTCGAAGGGCTGAAGCAAGCGGGCCTGCCGGAGGATGCCATCCAGCTGGTGCCGACCACCGACCGCGCCGCCGTCGGCGAAATGCTGAAGGGGTTGGGCGGCAACCTCGACGTCATTATCCCGCGCGGTGGCAAAAGCCTGGTCGGACGGGTGCAGGCCGAGGCGCGGGTCCCGGTCTTCGCGCATCTCGAAGGCATCTGCCATCTCTACATCGACCGTTCCGCCAAGCTCGATATGGCTGTCAGGATCGCCGTCAACGCCAAGATGCGACGCACCGGCGTCTGCGGTGCCGCAGAGACGCTGCTGGTCGACCGGGCGGTTGCCTCCACGCATCTGGTGCCGATCCTTGATGCACTTCGCGCCGCCGGCTGCGAAATCCATGCCGATGCCGAGGTGCTGAAAGTGTTTTTCGACGCCAAACCGGCGACCGATGCCGACTGGATCACCGAGTATCTCGATGCCATCATCGCGGTAAAACTGGTCGACGGTATCGGTGGTGCGATCGAGCATATCGAGACGTTTTCCTCGCATCACACCGAGGCGATCGTCGCCGAGGATGCGCAAGCCGTCGAGCGGTTTTTCAACGAGATCGATTCGGCGATCCTGCTGCACAACGCATCGACGCAGTTCGCCGACGGCGGCGAATTCGGCATGGGCGCCGAGATCGGCATCGCCACCGGCAAGATGCATGCGCGCGGACCGGTGGGCGTCGAACAGCTGACGTCGTTCAAATACCGTGTGCGCGGGTCGGGACAGGTGAGACCTTGAGCGCTGGTCTTACCCTTCCCCTTGTGGGGAGGGTGGCGAGCACAGCGAGCCGGGTGGGGGGACGACGCTGAATTCCGCGATACCCCTACCCCGCTCCGCTTCGCGGATCGACCCTCCCCACAAGGACGAGGGTAAGGAGGCTATCTCCTCCCACTATCTCAAAATGCCGCACGCCGAGAAAGGCCTTGCCGTCGGCCTGTTCGGCGGTTCGTTCAATCCGCCGCATGCCGGCCATGCGCTGGTCGCCGAGATCGCGCTCAGACGCCTGGCGCTCGACCAGTTGTGGTGGATGGTGACGCCGGGCAATCCGCTGAAGAACACCAGGGAGTTGGCGCCGCTGGGCGAACGGCTGCAGCTGTCGGAACAGATCGCCAAGAACCCGAAGATCAAGGTCACCGCTTTCGAAGCCGCCCATCACGTCCGCTACACCGCCGATACGCTGGCGCTGGTCAAGGCGCGCAACCCCGGTGTCGATTTCGTCTGGATCATGGGTGCCGACAGCCTGCGCGATTTCCATCGCTGGCAGCGCTGGCGCGAGATCGTCATGACCTTCCCGATCGCCGTCATCGACCGCCCGGGCGCGACGCTGTCGTTCCTGTCCTCGGTCGTCGCCAAGACCTTCGACTATGCCCGCATCGACGAGGGCGATGCGCCGCGGCTTGCCCGCATGAAGGCGCCGGCCTGGACCTTCATTCACGGCCCGCGCTCGTCGCTGTCATCGAGCGCGATCCGCAAGCTGGCGAAGGGGTGAGCCCGGCCGCCCGGCCATGTCGCTTTTATCGCTTCCTTTGCCCGTTTCATGGGCAATCCTGAGCAGGCATGTCGATTCCCAGGAAAAACCGCAGCGAAGCCGAGCAGGGCGCCGAGCCCACGCCGCTGATCGCGATTGCCAGCGTCATCGTGTCGATGGCGCTGATTGCCGTCGGCAACGGGCTGATGTTTGCTTATATCCCGGTCCGGCTTGGCGCAGAGGGTTTCGATCCGACCTGGGCCGGGCTGATCATCACCGGGCTTTCGGCCGGCGGGCTCGCCGGCTGCATCTTGACCGGACCGCTGGTGCGAAGGGTCGGCCATGCCCGCGCCTTCATGGTGCTGTCGGCGCTGATCGCGCTGGCCAACGCCGCTGTCGGCGCCGGGGTCCTTCCGCTGCTGTGGATAGCCGCCCGCGCGCTCTACGGCTTTGCCATATGCGGCCTGTTCATCGTCGCGCAGAGCTGGCTGAACGATGCCGTTGCCAACGCCATCCGCGGCCGGGTGATGGCTTTCTTCTACGTTGCCTATGTCGCCGGGCTCGGCGTCGGCTACGCGACGCTAGCGCTGGTCGATATCAGGACAGCGGATGCGCCGCTGATCGGCATCGTCTTCACCGCGCTGTCGATCCTCCCTGTCGGGATGACCAAACTTGCCCAGCCGCCGGCGCCGCAGGCGGCCTCGGTGGCGCTGCGCCGTGCCTGGCGGGTTTCACCGGTCGGCGTCGCCGGCATGCTTGCCGTCGGCGGCCTGTCGATGTCGATTGCTGGCTTCGCACCGATCCACGCCACGGCCAAGGGCTACAGCCAGGCCGACGTGGCGCTGCTGCTTTCGGCGATGCCTCTCGGCACGCTGATCCTGCAGATCCCGCTTGGTTGGATTTCCGACCGAACCGACCGCCGCTATGTGCTGATCGCCGCATCCGCGCTCGCCATGGTCGCCGGCCTGTTTGCACTCGGGTTCGATGGCGGCGCGCTGGCCGCGTTGGTTGTGATCTACATCGTGTGGGACGGCGCTTCGGAATCGATCTATTCGCTGGCCAGTGCGCACGCCGCCGACCGCGCCGGCAAGGACGACATGGTGGCGCTGTCCAGTTCGCTTTTGTTTGCCTGGTCGCTGTCGGGCTTCGTCGTGCCCGGCATCGTGACGGCGCTGTCGGCCGTCTTCGGAACGCAGGCTTTCATCTATGTGGCTGTTCTCATCGCCGCAGCCTTCTGCCTGTTCGTGCTTTTGCGTGTGTTCACGACGCGTGCGGTCCCGGTCGGCGAAACCGGCAGTTTCGCACCGATGACGGCGCAGGCGCCGTTGCCGGTCGAACTCGCCTTCGCACCGGACGATGAGGGCCGGCACTGAGCCACCCGACTATTGTCGACGGGCTTCCGGCGACGGGGCTTCCGGTGGCGGCAGCGGGATCGATATGCCTTCGCTATCGAATTCCTGCTTGGCGCGCTTGGTGAGATCGGTCTGGGTGGCGAAGAAGTCCGCCGACGATGTCCAGTAGCGCAAGGCAATCGAAACGGTGCTATCGCCCAATGTCGCGACGAAAGCGATCGGTGCCGGCTCACGCTTGACCCGCCGTTCGGCGGCGGCAATGGCAAGCAATGTCTTTTGAGCGCGGTCGATGTCGTTCCAGGAGCCGATGCTCAGCGTGATGTCGCTGCGGCGCACCCCGTTGCGCGAAAAGTTGCGCACCGGCTGGTTCCACAGCGTCGAGTTGGGCGCCAATATGTAGACCCCGTCGGCCGTCCTGAGCTTGGTTGCGAACAGGCCGATCTCCTCGATCGTACCGGCAATCGAACCGACCTCGACGGACTCGCCGATGCGAAACGGCCGCAGTGCCAGAAGCATGATGCCGGCCGCGATGTTCTGCAGCGTGCCTTGCAACGCCAGGCCGATGGCGAGGCCAATGGCACCGATCGCGGCAATGATCGAGGCCGTCTGCACGCCGAACTGGCCGAGCACCATGATGGTGACGAGGATCAGGATGGCATAGCGGACGATCTTGGAGAAGAAATGCCGCAACGTCGCGTCGAAACCATGGATATGGCCGAGACCGGCGAAGATCGAACGTTCGGCAAGGCCGGCGACGATATAACCGACGATCAAGAGGATAACGGCACCGATGGCCGAGAAGGAGTAGGAAACAATCAGCGTGCTCAGTTGGGCGAGGCCAGCCTGGACGCTGAGGAAGGCGTTTTGCGGGTCGATCGGCATGGGGGAAATCCGGTTGGTCGGTGAGCCGATAACCCATGCCGACGGCGAGGGTTCCGATCTTTTCCGGTGTGCGGCGGAACCACAGGAGCGACAATACGTTCGTGCGAGGCAGGGTCCCGTCTTGAAACTGTCAGGGAACTCTGCCTATCTAAGTGGTGTCACCTGCTTCAAGGGGTGATTTGGTTGTTCTTGCTGCGAAAGGAAATACACTGAGAACAGCACTGCGGAAGAAGGCCGATATCATGCCTTCGCCGGCCAGGATCAGCGTAGACGACGCCGTGTCCCGCGCCATCAAGACAGTCCTTGCCAGTCTGGAAGACTCCAAGGCCGAAAATATTGTCTCCATCGACATCCAGGGGAAATCGAGCCTCGGCGACTATATGGTCGTCGCTTCGGGCCGATCGCACCGTCATGTCGCGGCTGTCGCCGATCATCTTCTCAAAGCGATCAAGGATGCCGGTCTCGGCACCGCGCGCGTCGAGGGGCTGTCCGGCGCCGACTGGGTCCTGATCGATTCTGGCGACATCATCGTCCATGTCTTCCGCCCCGAAGTCCGCGAATTCTACAATCTCGAAAAGATGTGGCAGGCGCCGGACCTCGAGGAAGAAACGCTCCACTAAGTCGTTCGCGCGGCTTACAAGGCAAGGATGAAGATATCAGTTCATGCCGTGGGCCGGATGAAAGCCGGCCCCGAGAAGCTGCTGGCCGACCGCTATTTCGAGCGCTTCGCCAAGAGCGGCCCGGCGGTGGGGCTTGAATTTGGCGGCATTGCCGAAATAGCCGAGGGGCGCGGCCAGACTGCCAACGAGCGCCGGCGTGAGGAAGGCCAGAAACTGCAGACGCAGTTGCAGCCCGGCACCGCCCTGATCCTGCTCGACGAACGCGGCAAAAGCTTTTCCTCGGAAGATTTCGCCGGGCGCCTCGGCCTGTTGCGTGACGGTGGCCGCAAGGCGCTGATCATCGCCATCGGCGGCGCCGACGGCCACGATCAGTCGCTGCGCGACCAGGCCGAACTGGTGATGTCGTTCGGATTGCTGACATGGCCGCATCAACTGGTGCGCGTGATGCTGGGAGAGCAGCTTTATCGTGTGGCCACTATCCTTTCGGGACATCCCTACCATCGCTCGTAAGCCGGTGAATTGGTGCGACACACCCGGATTTCCGCCCCAATGCCAACGTAACATTGCATCGAGTGGGCGGTTTCGAACATGGTTGATTGTTCGTTAACGAAGCCACGCATAGAGTCGGGCTTCAATGTCTGAAGACAGAAAATCAAGAACGGGCTCATGGCGCGCGCGCTGCGGAATCGCGGCGGCGGTGCTTGTGCTGTCGCTGCATGCGGGGCGGGCGGAAAACACGCTCGACCTGGCTCCCGATCCGGACCAGAGCCGGGCCGAATATGAACGGGTCTCGAAGGAGATCACGCTGTCGTCGGAACGATTGGCCAAGCTCTCCGCCGACATCGCGACGATCAAGAAGGATCACGCCTCGATCACCGCCGCATTGATCCAGTCGGCGATGACCGAGCAGAAGCTCGGCCAGGACATCGAGGACATCGGCGCCAGGCTGGAAGGGTTGAAGGGCCAGGAACAGAAGATCCGCGCCTCGCTGATGGCGCGGCGCGACGTTCTGGCCGAAGTGCTGGGCGCGCTGCAGCGCATGGGCCTCAACCCGCCGCCGGCGATCCTGGTCAAGCCCGAGGACGCGCTGTCGTCGGTGCGCAGCGCCATCCTGCTCGGCGCGGTGGTGCCGGAACTGCGCCAGCAGACCGATAGCCTGCTTGCCGATCTCAAGGAACAGACCAGGATTACGGCGTCGATCGAGGCCGAACGGGCGCGGCTGACGGCGGCGGTCGGCGACCAGACGGCGGAAAAGAAGCGGCTCGGCATGCTGCTGGAGGCCAAGCAGAAGCTCGAAGCCGACACGCAAACGCAAATGGCCGCGGAAAAGCAGCGATCCGAAGCGCTGGCGGCCAAGGCCGGCAGCCTGAAAGAGTTGATCGCCTCGCTCGAAGCGCAGGCCGACAAGAGCCGCAAGGCCGCCGATGCCGCCAAGGCCGCTGAGCAGAAGACGGCGGATGGCGACAAGACATCCGCGCCGGCGGAACTGGCGTCGCTGCCCGTTCCGGAAAGCAACCAACTTGCCGCCGCGGTGCCCTTTTCGGCGCTGCAGGGACAGATCGCACTGCCGGTGACCGGCCGCATCAAGCGGCGATTCGGCGCCGACGACGGTAACGGCGCGGTGATGCTAGGCGACATGGTTGCGACACAATCGGGAGCCATCGTTACCGCGCCGGCGGATGGAAATGTGCTTTATGCGGGGCCGTTTCGCTCTTATGGTCAACTCTTGATCCTGAACGCAGGCGACGGCTATCATGTCGTTTTGGCGGGGATGAGCAGAATCAGCGTCGCGACCGGTCAATCAGTGCTTGCAGGAGAGCCGATCGGTGCGATGGGAGAGGCCCGGGTGGCGAGCACCTCGGTTTCGAAGAATGGAAATGCCACGCCGGAACTCTATGTCGAGTTCCGCAAGGATGGAAAACCCGTCGATCCGGCCCCATGGTGGGCGGACCGTTTTTCTGGAAGGACGTGAATAATGCGGAAACTGTCGCTTCTGTTTGCCGGTGCGCTGATGGGCGCGTCCGCCATGAGCCTGGTCTATGGCGCACCCGGCTCGGCGGCGAACGCTGCAGGGTCGGAGACCTACAAGCAACTGGCGATCTTCGGCGATATCTTCGAGCGCGTGCGGGCACAGTATGTGACGCCGCCCGACGACAAGTCGCTGGTCGAGAATGCCATCAACGGCATGCTGGCTTCGCTTGACCCGCACTCCTCCTACATGAATGCCGAGCAGGCGCAGGATATGCGCGTCCAGACCAAGGGCGAGTTCGGCGGCCTCGGCATCGAAGTCACCATGGAGAACGATCTGGTCAAGGTGATCACGCCGATCGACGACACGCCGGCCGCCAAGGCAGGCGTGCTGGCCGGCGACTACATCGCCAAGATCGACGGCGAAGAGGTTCGCGGCCTGACCCTCAACGATGCGGTCGACAAGATGCGCGGCCTGGTCAACACGCCGATCAAGCTGACCATCCTGCGCCAGGGCGCCGACAAGCCGATCGAACTGACGGTCGTGCGCGACATCATCAAGGTCAAGGCGGTCAAGTTCCGGGTCGAGAACGACATCGGCTACATGAAGATCACCTCCTTCACCGAAAAGACCTACGACGACCTCGAGAACGCCATCGACACCATCAAGAAGCAGATTCCCGACGACAAGCTGAAGGGCTACGTTCTGGATCTCCGCCTCAATCCGGGTGGCCTGCTCGACCAGGCGGTGAGCGTGTCCGATGCCTTCCTCAACCGCGGCGAGATCGTCTCGACGCGCGGCCGCGACCCCAAGGACGTCACCCGCTTCGACGCCAAGCCCAAGCAGGTCGACGACATCAACGGCAAGCCGATGATCGTCCTGGTCAATGGCGGTTCGGCCAGTGCCTCGGAAATCGTCGCCGGCGCGCTGCAGGACCTGCGCCGCGTCACGGTGGTCGGCACGCAGTCCTTCGGCAAGGGTTCGGTGCAGACCATCATTCCGCTCGGCGAGAATGGTGCGCTCAGGCTGACGACGGCGCTCTATTACACGCCGTCCGGCAAGTCGATCCAGGGCAAGGGCATCACGCCCGACATCAAGGTCGAACAGCCACTGCCGCCGGAACTGCAGGGCAGGGATCTGACGCGTGGCGAATCCGATCTCAAGGGCCATATCAAGGGCGCCGACGAGAGCACGACGGGTTCGGGCTCGGCCGCCTATGTGCCGCCGGATCCGAAAGACGATCTGCAGCTCATCTATGCCGAGCAGCTGCTGCGTGGCCAGAAGACCGATCCGTCCTTCCCGCCCAATCCGCAAAAGGCGGTTCTCAACCAGTAGGGATCTGGAGCGGCGCACGCGCCGCTCCATCTTTCTGTTTGAGCATGATGGAAGCAATGCGATGCTGCCGGGACCGAAAGGTTCCGGCAGTTTGATTCGGGGGCGAGGCAAAGCTCCCAAGGCATGGCGCGGGGGTGCGCCGGGATTGATGAATTCGCGCATGCCGTTTCGAAGTGGCTTCGCCTTCGGAGCCATGCGCCCGGGGATTACGCTTGACTGATATCGGCAAGGACATCGAACGCCCGCTCGGACAGGCAGTCCGGCCGCCGCGCGCCGCCGGCAAGCTCAGCGGCGGTGCGATCATGGCGACGGTGGCCGTGCTGGCGCTGGCAGGCGTCTCCGGCGCGATCGCGCTCAGGGAAAAG
>NZ_RZRW01000019.1:0-24077 GCF_003998745.1 Mesorhizobium sp. M7A.F.Ca.US.014.04.1.1
ACGCAGCGGTGTGAGACGGGCATTCTTGTGGATGTTCATTCGGACCCTCCGATGGATGCTGAAGCGTGGTAACTCCAGTCTCCTCGGTCCGGTCCGAATGGACAACCTCTCGAAAGCTCACACCTAGTGCCGGCAGTGGCACCGCTGTTGTCCGTCGACAGGTCCCGCGCTTGCTCGGTGCGACCAACAACCTTAAGCGCTAGGGCGTAACCTGACCCTGCAAGATCTCCTCACCGACTATAAGGTGCGCCTCACGATCTGAGACGATGGGACAGGATGGCTAAGGAGGTGCGCCGTCTTGCATGCCCCGCCAGCGAGGCGAACCCTCTCGGCTACGCGCGCCACCAGCGACGCTCCATATCGTCAGGCCTGCGTCTCATGCTCAGATGAGCCGGTATTTGGCTCTCTCATCAGCAAACCGAGAGAGCCCATGCCAAGACGGAAGCAAGCAAGACGAACGAGCGTCAGAGATATCCTGCGCCTGACCCATAAACAGGGCAGTCCGGTGGGCCAAGGTGGCAGAGCAACTGAGGTTCGGCAAGACTTCGGCTTCCACCTATCTGCGGGCGCTGGAGACGGGCTGTCGTGCAGGCCCTGCATGCGGCTTTGAGGACGATGCGATGTTGAAACACCGTCTGTTGCGCCGAATCGGCCGTCGGCCAAACGTTGGGTCGTCATCAGGTTCTCGACAGCTTCCCGGTGTCAAATCCAAACCGTGGTCGGCGATCCCCACCAGGGTGGGAAGGCAGCGCTGATATAGCCGAACGTCGATCAAGTCACGATCAACGATTGCCTCATGTCACATGCCCTGCGGGACTGAAAAACGGAGAAGAACATGTGCGATGCAAAACTGAAGACCGTGCTTTCGCTTTTTTCGCCGGTGGCCAGCAAATTAGATGCTCTCTCGTCCAACGGACCAGCGACGGATGCAAACTGCGTTAAGCTAAATACGAACGAGAACCCGTTTCCGTTGCCGAAGAGCGTAATGCAAAGTGCAATTGCTGCGATCGAACACCAGTATCTTTATCCGGAAGACGACAATCTCAGCTTAAGGGCAGCTGCCTCCGATGCTTACGGATTTTCCAAAGATCAGGTGATTGCCGGCAACGGTTCGTCGGAGCTGCTCGGACTCATCTACAGAGCTTTCCTCGCCCCAGGAGATAGAGTGGCAATGCTGTCGCCCGGATTTTCGTTCAACCGTAAACTTGCCATGTTGCAGGGTGCCGAGTTTCTCGAAATCGCATCGAGCGAAGCTCATCCCCTGCCGATAGAAAAACTGCTGTCCGGCCCCGCAAAAGACGCGAAGTTCATTCTGTTGGCTAATCCGAACAATCCGACCGGAACATTCGTGCCGGTGGCCGAAATCGAACGCCTTGTGGAGCAAGCAGATCGCTTGGTCGTCTTGGATGAGGCCTACGTTGACTTCGCACCCGACAATGCCCTGCGCCTCGTCAATAGACATCCGAATCTTTTGATCTTGAGGACTTTTTCAAAGAGCTATGCTGCCGCTGGCGTGCGAGTCGGCTTCGGTTTCGGTCACCCAGAAATCATTGGCAGGCTGCGCAACATCCAGAATGTCTTCAACATGAACGTGATCGGGCAGGCGGTCGGGAAAAGCATTCTTGCGCATCGCCACGCCTACGAAGAGAACCACAGGCACATCAAGCATGAACGACAGCGAGTGACCCTGGCGCTGTTGCAACTTGGCTTTTCCGTAACACCCTCCCACGCAAACTTTTTGCTGGCCCGTGTGCCGGCGGGACAGGAGGGCTCATGCTGGCAAGCCGCGTTGAAAGAGCAGGCGATCCTCATCGCCAGCTTTCCTGACGTAGATTTGAAGAACTGTATTCGCGTCAGCATTGGCACCACAGAGCAGATGGACAAATTCCTTGCTGCCGCCGAACGCGTCTGTATGAACTTTAAGAAGGATCGCGGTGCTCACAAGCATGAAGTCGATTCACATTAAGCATCAAGTAATGATATGTCGTGAGCTATGATGATTAGCGAATAAATATAGGTAATTTGGAGAACAATTAATTGAAGAAAATTTCCGCTTCGGGCCTGACCTTCGGCATCTTCGATCATCTGGACGAAAACGGCGATGACATCGCACAACAATATGCAGATCGGCTGAGCCTAGCAGAAGCGTGCGATGGCTATGGCTTTTATGCGTATCATCTCGCCGAGCACCACTGTACGCCGCATGGCAGAGGTCCATCACCGAATTTGTTCTTAGCGAGCGTCGCCCAGCGAACCCGCAGTCTTCGTGTTGGTCCCATGGTAATGCTACTTGCGCTCTATCATCCGCTGCGTGCCTTCGAGGAGATCTGCATGCTTGATCAGTTGAGCGGCGGCAGGCTTGAACTCGGCATAGGGCGCGGCTCTGCTCCCACTGAATTGGGATACTTCGGGGTTGCTGTAGAAGCAGCACCAGAACAGTATGCGGAGGCCAGTGAGATTCTCATCAATGCGATGAAAGGCGGGACGCTTTCTTATCAGGGCCGCCACTTTGAGTTGAAAGATGTTCCGCTGACGTTGAGACCTCACCAATATCCCCGTCCGCCGACATGGATCGCCACCAATCGACCCGAGCCGGCTAGCTGGGCCGCTGCGAATGGGGCAAACATCGCCTGCGTCGGACCTTCCACTTCTGTTCGCAGCGTTACCGACGCGTTCCGCGCCGCCCGAATTCACGATGCTGACATTGGCCAGCAAGCGCCATTTCTTGGATTGCTCCGAATGGTGGTGATAGGGCGTTCTGAAACAGATGCGTATTTGCTCGCAGCACCTGCCTATGAACGATGGCTCAATAGCTTCAAATTTCTATACGAACTAAATGCCATTTCCACTCCACCAAACTTGCCTTTGAACTTCGATGCAGCAATTGAAAGTGAATTGTGCGTCGTGGGAACGGCAGATTCTGTCCGAAAAGCTCTCCTTGATCAGCTGGAAGAGGCAGGTGCTAATTATCTTCTGTGTCAACTGGCATTTGGGGATTTGCCGCTGGATGCCTCACTATACACCGCATCGGCCATTGGATCCGAAATCATGGCTCGAGTTGCCGCATCGTGAATCCGTCGTGTGATTGGAGGAGCAGCGGCAGCGCTGCTCCTCATTGCGAAACGGTTGTGGGGGCCGGACTCCTGTGTCAGGTGTAAACCATTGGAGCACGTCCTATCTGATCCAGGTCATATCCTGCGGCTTTGAAGTAGTTGGCACATTCGGCTGGGGTGAAGAGGTCGACGACCGCGCCGAGGCGTCCTGACCTTGCCCCTCTGATCTAATCCGGTTTGAAGTTCGTTCTGGCCCATCCAGAGGACCAGGACATGAAACGCAGCCGCTTCTCTGAAGAGCAGATCATCGGAATTTTGAAGAAACACGAGGCCGGGGTATCGGTTGGCGATCTGTGCCGCAAGCACGGGGTCAGCGACGCCTCGATCTACAATTGGAAGGCCCGCTTCGGCGGGATGGATGTCACCGAGGCTCGGCGACCTGAAGGCGCTGGAGGACGAGAACACGCGCCTGAAGCGGCTTTTGGCCGACGCCATGCTCGACAATGCCGCGTTGAAGGACCTTGTGGGAAAGAAATGGTGACGCCCGCCGCCAAGCGGAAAGCTGTCGCTCGCCTGAAGGAAGGCTTCGGGATGAGCGAACGGCGGGCGTGTAAAGCCATCGGCTGTTGCCGCATGACGGTTCGCTACCAGACCAGCAGGCCGGACGACCGCGAGGTTCGCGAGCGGATGAAGGCCGATCGCGCAGGAGCGTCGCCGGTTCGGCTACCGGCGTCTTCTCGTGATGCTGAGGCGGGAGGGCCTGGTCGTGAACCACAAGAAGCTGTTCCGGCTCTATCGGGAGGAGAAGCTCGCCGTCGCCGCCGTGGCGGCCGCAAGCGGGCGATCGGGACCAGGGCGCCGATGCTGGTGCCGCTGAGGCCCGACGAGCGCTGGTCGCTCGACTTCGTATCGGACCAGCTCACCGACGGGCGCCGCTTCCGCATCCTGGCCGTCGTCGACGACTGCACGAGAGAGTGCCTCGCACTCATCGTTGATACGTCTCTCTCGGGCATGCGGGTTGCCCGCGAATTGGACGGCTCATCACCGAGCGGGGCCGGCCCAGGATGATCGTCAGCGACAATGGCAGCGAGTTCACCTCGAACGCCATCCTCTCCTGGGCGGATCAGAACCGCGTCGAATGGCATTACATTGCGCCCGGCAAGCCGATGCAGAATGGCTTCATCGAGAGCTTCAACGGCCGACTGCGCGATGAACTGCTCAACGAGACGCTGTTCACCTCGCTGGCTCAGGCGCGCGTAGCCATCGCCCTGTGGCACGCCGACTACAACACCGCGCGGCCGCACTCCCCCCTGGCAGACCCCGGCCAAGTTCGCCAGCACCTTCAATCCGCGACGGTCGCTCGCGCTGCGCTATGCCAAAGGCTCCGCGCCAGCGCCCGTCGCTTCACCCGCCCAGCAGGGCACAACCCACGCCGGAAACGAACTCAAAACTGCTGGGGCAACGTCAGTCCCATAGAGCCTTGATGGTTATCTCGGCCTTTGCTCGCAGCAGCGCCTTAGGTTGGGCGAAGGCGTTCTCAATCGGATTGAAGTCGGGACTGTAGGGCGGCAGTTAGAGCAGGCTCGCCTGCGGCCTCAATCGCGCCGCGCAGGGTTCTCCAGGCGGATGTCGCCAATGTCAAATTTGCTGGCATCCATGTCGCCCTCGCCAACCGCACAAGCGAAGGCCAGAAAGCCAACATGTGTTCTGCGGCTTAATTAAGAGTCAGCCGATGTCGGCCGAACATCACCTTGTCTCGAAGTCGACGATCGGACAGCAGGTTGCGAAAGTTGGCGCGATGCGAAACAAACTGCTGAAGCGCTCAACTTTTATTGATCACGCGTGTTGGACGCGACGCACTCCCGTTCCAATCGGGCTGAGCGCAAATTCTCCCGGTTCACAAAACTGAGTCGCTGGAGTAGTGGGGGCGCAGAGAAATCTCCGGTCGCAGCCTTACCCGGTCAAAACAAGGATACCAATGATGAAGACTCTCGCCGTCTGCTCTGGCGGATTGGACTCCGTTTCCCTTGCTCACATGGTGGCAGCGGAGCACGAACTCACCGGCCTTCTATCTTTCGACTATGGCCAACGGCACAGGAAGGAATTGGGCTTCGCCGCTCTTTGCGCGCAGCGACTGAAGGTCCCGCACCAGATCATCGACATCGGCGAAATTGGCCGTGGCCTTTCCGGCTCAGCGCTGACTAGCAGTATCGACGTGCCGGACGGCCACTACGCCGAAGACACGATGAAGATTACGGTGGTGCCGAACCGCAATGCCATCATGTTGGCAATCGCCTTCGGTCTCGCCGCCGCCCACAGCGCCGAAGCGGTGGCGGCGGCCGTGCATGGTGGGGACCATTTCATCTATCCCGATTGCCGTCCGGCCTTCATTGAAGCTTTCCAGACAATGCAAGACCGCGCGCTCGACGGCTATGCGCAGATACGCCTCTATGCACCGTATGTGAATCTCGGAAAAGCTGACATTGTTGCGGATGGCGCAAGATACGGCACCCCGTTTGCTGAGACCTGGTCCTGTTACAAGGGCGGCGTGCGTCACTGCGGACGATGCGGGACCTGCGTCGAGCGGCGCGAAGCGTTCCATCTCGCCGGGCACGCTGATCCCACCGACTACGAGGACGCCGATTTCTGGCTTGAGGCGCTGCGCAGGAGGCGCGCGTAATGTTCCACATCAGCAAGGAATTCCACTTCTCGGCCTCGCATCAGCTCACCTCCTTGCCTCCCAACCATCAATGCGCGCGCCTGCACGGGCATAACTATGTCGTCGTAGTGGAGCTGTCGGCCAAGGAACTGGACGCCCACGGCTTCGTGCGCGACTATCACGATCTGGCGCCGCTCAAACGCTACATTGACGAGAGCTTCGACCATCGGCACCTCAACGACGTGCTGGGACATGAGAAGGTCACGGCGGAATGCCTGGCCAGACATTTCTATGAATGGTGCAAGGCACGTCTGCCGCAGACCGCGGCCGTGCGCGTTAGCGAAACACCGAAAACTTGGGCGGAATACCGTCCGTGACCGACATGCATCCCGCAATCCGTGTGAGCGAGATATTCGGGCCGACTATCCAGGGCGAGGGCGTGCTCATCGGCTTGCCGACGGTGTTCATCAGAACCGGCGGATGTGATTATCGCTGTTCATGGTGCGACAGCCTTCACGCGGTGGACAATCAGTATCGCCATGAATGGCTACCGATGCCGATCGATGCCGTGTGGCAAACCGTCCATGCGCTTTCCGGCGGCAGGCCGGTTATGGTCTCCTTGTCAGGCGGCAACCCGGCCATTCAGCCGTTCGGTCCCCTCATAGAACGAGGCCATCGCGAGGGCTATCGTTTTGCACTGGAAACGCAGGGTTCCGTGGTGAGGGAGTGGTTTGCGGATCTTGACGTGCTGACCCTTAGCCCAAAGCCGCCGTCCAGCGAGATGACGACCCGTTGGGCTGCGTTTGATGCATGCCTCGAAGCGGCGCAAGAGAAGCCGCAAATCGTGCTCAAGCTCGTCGTTTTCGACGAGAGTGACTATGCCTACGCCAAAGAAGTCGCGGCGAGATATCCGCACCTTCCGATCTATCTGCAACCCGGCAATCACACGCCGCCGCTCCCTGGCAGTGAAGACGCCTCTGTCGACTTGGACGGAATAATGATGCGAATGGAATGGCTTGTCGAAAGGGTGACTAGCGACAGGTGGTTCGAAGCCCGCGTGTTGCCGCAGCTGCACGTTCTGCTTTGGGGTAACAAGAGGGCGGTCTAGTCTGTGGCTTGCGTCGCACCGGAAGGCCGGGCTCCAACGGCTTGGCAGGCTCTCTTCGCGTGCCGAGTACAGCCGAGCTTTGTTCGCGTCAGCGGTCTCGCGATTGTGCGGCTGGAAACCGCCCGGACACCCCGCTGCCGGCGTGTGTCACCTTGACTCCGATGAGCTGTCGTCACGCAAAGTTGAAATCCGCAAGAACTGGCCTTCTCGCCCCACCTGCTCCGTCGCAAGCACGTCATCCCCTCATCCTTGTCCAGCTCTTATCGATGTATCTCATTGTCCGGCCTGACGCACGACTGTCAGCATGGGAATGCATCCATTGCGCAAATGCCTTCCATAAAGAAGATCGATTTCCTCATTGGCCCAACGTGAAATATAGCAACGTTTTCGTGGCGTGGGTCGGCTGCGTCGGGAGTAGCGATGAAAACGTATTGGGGTCGCCTGCGTCTCCTTGGGCAGCGAGTGTAAAGTATAGCGATGCGGCCTCCGGCGCGAACGGCAGCCGCGCAGTGATCACCTTCGCCTGTGCCTTTGCGGCGGGGGGCAAGCGCTGGTCTGCTAAAATTTTTTATCGTTTAGCTGGTTGAAACTGCCCCCGTTGCGGGCTGCAGAAGCCGGCCAGCCGAGAAACGGCAGCCGCACTTATGAAAGCACGCCAAGGCGTGCGGGCATCTATCAGTTGCAAAGGACAATACTGGCCGCGCCGATTGGCCATCACGCGTCCATTAGGGCAGCCACCAACATCAGTTCGCAAGAGGAGCAAAAGTAATATGTATCGTCGTCACCTGATCAAAGGGTTGGTTGCGCTCGGCGCATGCCGGATTTGCGTTCAAGCCGCCCAAGCGACCAGTGCCCATTGGGGGTACACCGGTCCGGTCGGACCGGAGCACTGGGCTGATCTGGATAAGGAAAATTTCGTATGCTCTGCCGGCACGCAGCAATCGCCGATCAATATCAACAGCGCGGTCAAGGCGGATATCCCGCATATCGCCATCGGCTGGCACAAGGGCGGCGGCAATATGGTGAACAACGGCCACACCATTCAAATCAATATGCCACAAGGCAGCACGCTGACCCGCGGCGATCGTGTCTACGAACTGGTACAGTTCCATTTCCATGCGCCAAGCGAACATCACGTGGCGGGCAAGAGCTTCCCGATGGAGGTGCATTTCGTTCACAAGGACACGCAAAGTGGTACTCTGGGCGTGCTGGGCGTCTTTTTAACGCCCGGCGCGACAAATGCCAGCTTTGCTGCCCTTGCTGCGGCCTTTCCCGAACTGCCGAATGGGGAGGTGACGATCGACGAGGTGAATCCCAACTGGCTTCTGCCAGCCTCGCTTGGCTATTGGACTTATGAGGGCTCACTGACGACGCCGCCGTGCACCGAAAACGTCGAGTGGATGGTGGCGATGGAACCGGTTGACGTTGATCCGGCAGACATCCAGCGATTTGCCTCACTCTACCCGTCGAACGCGCGCCCTATTCATTCACCCAATCGACGCTTCATCCTGCGCCAGAGTTGAGCGCCGCCCCAGCGGTTCCGCACGGTCCAACATTCTTGGCACAAGTTGGCGCGAAGCCTCCTCTTCCGGTCTGGCGGTCTGACGGCGCTCCCCAAGCTGGCTAGTCTAAATGATAGGGATTCGGTGCCGACACCACTCGTCCCAAATACGTCGCGGCGAGGTTTGTCTGCAACCCGGCAATCACACGCCGCCCCGCCGTGGTAATGAAGACGTCTCTGTCGAGTCCGACGGAATATGATGCGCATGGAACCGCTGGTAGAAAAGGTGACCAGCGACAGGTGGTTCGAAGCCCGCGTCTTGCCGCAGCTGCACGTTCTACTCTGGGGTAACAAGAGGGTAGTGTATACCTTCTCCTAGCTTCGCCGCCAACTACTCGGTTTTCCGAATTGCTCTCTATATTCTTGAAGACGATGCGTTCGTTAAAGACATGTGCTGCGCACCTGGTGTAAAAGCTGCTCTCATCATGCAGAGGTCAAGCCAGTCGGGCTCATCCGAGGCTATGGCCGTGAGCACTGTTCAGTTCGGCAGAGAGGGCGCTTTTGTACACACTTTGCGATCGTGGCGGCCCCGTGGGCAGATCTGCAAGCTGCCGCGACACTAACCTCTCGAAGCCCGCCCGCCCGCCTTTCGTGCAGCTTCCTCTGAACAAAACCACCGCTCGCCCTTCAATAGGTTGATGCGTGTCTCCCAGTAAGATTCCTGTCCAAGAACGTGATAATCTTCTTGCCAGTGTTGTAGCTGATGTTGCCCTTGATGCCGCAGCCTACCGCGGCGGGACCAAACTCAATGGCAAGCAGGCCGGCTAGGATCGTGCAGCCAGTCGCGAGCCTCGCCCACAACGGGGTCTCACGCGCATGAGGGCGCCGACCATGGGTTCGGCGGTTCATACGCGTATAACACGTATCTTTCTGAAAAAATCAATGCTCTCGGCTAAGCTACTGAATTATTTGGCTTCCATATAGCGCGTCGGCGGAACCAACTTGTAGACGGGCTATGAAAGGTTAAGCGCGGATGTCTATCGGCCGCCGGCGTTCCCGCTCTGTAAGCCTGCCTGAACTACCCGCGCCGCGGTCAAGCCCCAGGCTCCTGCTCATCCAGCGACCGCCCGATCAATGGCAGGCTGGAAAGACAAGAGCCGATGTCTTCCGATGGTCTCGCCATCAGCTTTGGGCTAACTTCCCCATTCTCCCGCTTCGAGCTCGACACACGGCGGTTTGGATGGCGCACGACAATCTGTGTCGGCTTTGTCGTGTCCGTGACAGACGCCTGAAAGGCCCGTTCGCGCGTTTTGCCGCCGTCTAAGCGGCTGGAATTTAATGACAAAGTTTCTTCTGGGATCGGCCGATCACGCTGGTACGCTTTTTGCGATGCTTGGTGTGAGGCGGCACGAGCTGCCTATCGGCACTTGTGTCGCGGGCAGTCGCGATAATTAGAACGAAGGAAGGAAAGCTATTATGTCAGGTCTGCGTCAGATCGCCTTTTACGGAAAAGGCGGCATCGGCAAGTCCACCACGTCCCAAAATACGCTCGCTGCCCTTGTCGACCTCGGGCAGAGAATCCTCATCGTAGGATGCGACCCCAAAGCCGATTCCACACGCTTGATCCTGAATTCGAAAGCTCAGGATACCGTCCTGGATCTCGCCGCACAGGAAGGCTCGGTGGAAGACCTCGAACTCCAGGACGTGCTCAAGGTGGGCTACAGAGGCATCAAGTGCGTGGAGTCCGGCGGCCCCGAGCCGGGTGTCGGTTGCGCCGGCCGCGGCGTCATCACCTCGATCAATTTCCTCGAGGAGAATGGCGCTTATGACGATGTCGATTATGTCTCCTATGACGTCCTCGGCGACGTGGTATGCGGCGGCTTCGCCATGCCGATCCGCGAAGGCAAGGCCCAGGAGATCTATATCGTCATGTCCGGCGAGATGATGGCGCTCTATGCCGCCAACAACATCGCCAAGGGCATCCTCAAATATGCCCATTCGGGCGGTGTGCGGCTGGGCGGGCTGATCTGCAATGAACGTCAAACCGACCGCGAACTCGATCTGGCCGAAGCACTGGCTGGCCGATTGAATTCCAAGCTCATCCACTTCGTGCCCCGCGACAACATCGTCCAACATGCCGAACTCAGGAAGATGTCGGTGATCCAGTACGCGCCGGACTCAAAGCAGGCAGGGGAATACCGCGCTCTGGCCGAGAAGATCCACGCCAATTCGGGCCAGGGTACGATCCCGACGCCGATCACCATGGAGGAGCTGGAGGAGATGCTGCTCGACTTCGGCATCATGAAGACCGACGAGCAGATGCTTGCCGAGCTTCACTCCAAGGAAGCGGCGAAGGCGGCGGCCCAGTAGTGACATTAGCGCTGCCATGAATCGGCGCGCCTTGCAGAGAACGGCGCCTATTCTTTGAGGCGTCACCCAACCTTGAAAGGGGGACTCATGAGCCGGGAATACGAGAATGACGGTGCTCTTCATGCGAAGCTTATCGAAGAGGTGCTGTCGCATTATCCCGACAAGGCGGCGAAGCGCCGCAAGAAGCACCTCAACGTCGCAAAGAGCGGCAACGAGGCTGGCGGGGAAAGCGAGGTCCTTTCCGAATGCGACGTCAAATCGAACATCAAGTCCATTCCCGGGGTGATGACGATTCGCGGCTGTGCATATGCTGGTTCGAAAGGCGTGGTGTGGGGGCCAGTCAAGGATATGGTCCATATCTCGCACGGCCCGGTCGGCTGCGGCCAATATTCTTGGTCGCAGCGCCGCAACTACTACGTCGGTACAACGGGCGTCGACACGTTCGGGACAATGCAGTTCACCTCCGATTTCCAGGAGAAGGACATCGTCTTCGGCGGCGACAAGAAGCTGGAACAGATCATTGACGAGATTGAAGTCTTGTTTCCGCTCAACAACGGCATCACCGTGCAGTCCGAATGCCCTATCGGCCTGATTGGCGATGACACCGAGGCCGTTTCTCGCAAAAAGACCAAGGAGTATGACAAGACGATCGTGCCGGTACGCTGCGAGGGCTTCCGCGGCGTCTCGCAGTCGCTTGGCCACCACATCGCCAATGATGCAATCCGGGATTGGGTCTTCGACAAAAAGGATGTCAAGTTCGAGGCCGGCCCCTACGACGTCAACGTCATCGGCGACTACAATATCGGCGGCGATGCCTGGGCCTCGCGCATACTGCTTGAGGAGATAGGGCTGCGCGTGGTTGGCAACTGGTCGGGTGACGCCACACTCGCAGAGATCGAGCGCGCCCCGAAGGCTAAGCTCAATCTTATCCACTGCTACCGGTCGATGAATTACATCTGTCGGCATATGGAGGAAAAGTATGGCGTCGCCTGGATGGAGTACAATTTCTTCGGTCCCTCCCAGATCGAAGCCTCTCTGCGCAACATAGCCAAGCATTTTGGGCCGGAAATCGAGGAGAAGACCGAAAAGGTCATTGCCAAGTACAGGCCGCTTGTTGATGCGGTCATCGCCAAGTACCTGTCGCGCCTGGAAGGAAATACCGTGATGCTCTATGTCGGCGGCCTGCGCCCCCGCCACGTCGTCACGGCCTACGAGGACCTCGGCATGGTCATCGTGGGCACCGGCTATGAATTCGCCCACAGCGACGACTATCAGCGCACCGGCCACTACGTGAAGAACGGCACGCTGATCTACGATGACGTGACCGGCTATGAGTTGGAGAAATTCATCGAAGGGATTCGCCCAAATCTGGTCGGCTCGGGAATCAAAGAAAAATACCCGGTGCAGAAGATGGGCATACCGTTCCGCCAGATGCATTCCTGGGATTATTCAGGCCCGTATCACGGCTACGACGGCTTTGCCATTTTCGCACGTGATGTGGATCTCGCCATTAACAACCCGGTCTGGGACCTATTCCACGCGCCTTGGAAAAGAAGCCGGGGCGATGAGCGGGCGATGGCTGCCGAATAAACATTTGCTTCAGCCCCAGTCTCCCACTGAGACGGTGAACTCCCGCGGCCTCTGATCCGCCGGAGCCTGGAACGTCTTGACGTCCTGAGCTGCCGTCCCGCGCAGCCAGATGCAAAAGAGGTAATCATCATGCCGCAGTCGGCTGAAAAAATTCTCGATCACGCTCCCCTGTTCCGCGAGCCGGAATACAGAAAGATGCTCGCTGAGAAGAAGCTAAACTTCGAATGTCCGCACCCCGATGAAATCGTTTCCGATCAGCGCGATTTCACCCAGACGTGGGAATACCGCGAAAAGAACCTCGCCCGCAAAGCGCTTGTCGTGAACCCGGCCAAGGCCTGCCAGCCGCTGGGTGCGGTATTCGCTGCCGCCGGCTTCGAGCGAACCATGTCCTTCGTCCACGGCAGCCAAGGTTGCGTCGCCTATTACCGCTCGCACCTGTCGCGCCATTTCAAGGAGCCTGCCGCGGCGGTCTCCTCCTCAATGACCGAGGATGCGGCGGTGTTTGGCGGCCTGAAGAACATGGTCGACGGGCTCGCCAACACCTACCAGCTCTACGACCCCAAGATGATTGCCGTGTCGACGACCTGTATGGCAGAGGTCATTGGCGACGACCTGCACAGCTTCATCCAGAACGCCAAGGACGAAGATTCAGTCCCGCGCGACTTCGACGTGCCCTTTGCCCACACCCCGGCCTTCGTTGGCAGTCATGTCGACGGCTATGACAACATGGTCAAAGGCATTTTGGAGCACTTCTGGAAAGGTCAGGAGCGTACGCAAATCGAAGGAACCATCAACATCATTCCGGGCTTCGACGGCTTCTGCGTCGGCAACAACCGGGAGCTCAAGCGCCTGCTCGATGTAATGGGCGTGTCCTATACATTGATCCAGGATGCCTCTGACCAGTTCGATACGCCTTCGGACGGTGAATACCGCATGTATGACGGGGGCACGAAGATCAACGAGGTGAAGAAGGCCCTCAACGCCGAGGCAACGCTTTCGCTGCAGCATCACAACACCCGAAAGACACTGGGCTATTGCGAGGAGGTCGGGCAGGCGACGGCCTCGTTCCACTATCCGCTCGGCGTTCAGGCGACGGACGAATTCCTGATGGAGGTCGCGGCGATTTCCGGCAAGGAGATTCCCGAGGCAATTCGCCTCGAGCGCGGCCGACTGGTAGACGCCATGGCGGACAGCCAATCCTGGCTGCATGGTAAGAAATACGCCATCTACGGTGATCCCGACTTCGTTCACGCAATGGCCCGCTTTGTCATGGAGACCGGCGGCGAGCCAACCCATTGCCTCGCCACCAATGGCACCTCGGCATGGGAAGCCGATTTGAAGAAGCTGCTAGCATCCTCGCCTTTCGGCAAGGCTGCCCAGGTTTGGGCGGGCAAGGACCTGTGGGCGCTGCGCTCGCTGCTCTTTACCGAGCCGGTGGACCTTTTGATCGGCAATTCCTACGGCAAGTACCTGGAGCGCGACACCGGAACGCCGCTGATCCGGCTGATGTTTCCGATCTTCGATCGGCACCATCATCACCGCTTTGCGCTCTTTGGCTACCAGGGCGCGTTGCGCGTGCTGACGACGATCCTCGACAAGATCTTCGACAAACTCGATCGCGAGACGAGCGAGACGGGTGTGACGGATTATTCCTATGACCTCACGCGCTAAGAGCCGTGGCCGGCTTTTCGCCGAGGCCATTCCTTGCCCAATGGACTGGGGAGGCTGAGCGATGTCCTCCCTCAGCGCCAAAATCAAGGACGCCTTCGATGAGCCCGCCTGCGATAAGAACCGTGGCAAAGATGCCAAGGCGCGCAAGGAGGGCTGCTCGAAGTCGCTGACACCAGGGGCGGCAGCCGGCGGCTGCGCCTTTGACGGAGCCAAGATCGTCCTGCAGCCGATCACCGACGTTGCGCATCTGGTCCATGCGCCGCTCGCCTGCGAGGGCAATTCTTGGGACAACCGTGGTGCGGTTTCGTCAGGGCCGACCTTGTGGCGGACAAGCTTCACGACCGACCTCACCGAACTCGACCTGGTGATGGGGCAGGGCGAGCGGAAACTCTTCAAGGCGATCCGCGAGATCAAGCACACATACGCGCCGCCGGCGATCTTCGTCTACTCAACTTGCGTAACGGCGCTGATCGGTGACGACATCGAGGCCGTGTGCAAACGCGCCACGGAAAAGTTCGGTTTGGCCGTGGTGCCGATCAATGCGCCTGGCCTGGCAGGCTCCAAGAACCTCGGCAACAAGCTCGCCGCCGAGGCGTTGCTCGATCATGTCATCGGCACGGTCGAACCCGACGACCCCGGGCCCTACGACATCAACATCCTTGGCGAATTCAACCTCTCGGGCGAATTCTGGCTTGTAAAGCCGCTCCTCGATCGGCTCGGCATCCGGGTGCGCGCCTGCATTCCCGGCGATGCGCGTTACCGCGACATTGCTTCCGCGCACCGCGCCCGGGCGGCAATGATCGTGTGCTCGACCGCGCTGATCAGTCTTGCCCGCAAGATGGAGGAGCGCTGGGACATCCCGTTCTTCGAGGGCTCCTTCTATGGCATCTCCGACACATCGCAAGCTCTTCGCAACCTTGTCAGGCTGCTGGTGAGGAAGGGCGCCGATCCGGAGATCCTCGAGCGCACGGAGACGCTGATCGCGCAGCAGGAGGCGATCGCGTGGAAGAAACTCGAATCCTACCGGCAAAGGCTCCAAGGCAAGCGCGTGCTGCTCAACACAGGCGGTGTGAAGTCCTGGTCGGTTGTCCGTGCGCTGATGGAGATCGGAATCGAGATCGTCGGCACCTCGGTCAAGAAATCTACGGTGCAGGACAAGGAGCGCATCAAACAAGTTCTCAAGCACGACAAGCATATGTTCGAATACATGGCTGCGCGCGAGCTGTACGCCATGCTCTCTGAACACAGGGCCGATATCATGCTGTCGGGCGGTCGCACGCAATTCATTGCGCTCAAGGCCAAGACGCCCTGGCTCGATATCAACCAGGAGCGCCAGCACCCTTATGCCGGCTATGCCGGCATGGTGGAACTCGTACGCCAGATCGACCTCGCCATTCACAATCCGGTCTGGTCTCAGGTGCGCCAGCCGGCCCCGTGGGATTGCCAGCCTGATCTAAAAGACGAACTGCCATGCACGAAGAAGGAGTCCGGGCACCTGTTCGATGAATTCGCCGGCGCGACGGCACACGAGTTCAGCGAGTGTTGAGGCGACCGATGGCCCGCATCCTTCCCCAGACCAAATCCGCGGCGGTGAACCCGCTGAAGTCGTCGCAGCCGCTGGGTGCCGCCTTTGCCTTTCTTGGGGTCGACGGCGCGATGCCGCTGTTCCACGGCAGCCAGGGATGCACAAGCTTCGCGCTCGTGCTCTTCGTACGGCACTTCAAAGAAACGATTCCATTGCAGACAACAGCGATGGATGAGGTGGCGACCATCCTCGGCGCTGCCGACCATCTTGAAGAAGCCATCCTCAACCTCAAGAACCGCACGAAGCCAAAGCTGATCGGGGTGTGCACGACCGCGCTGGTGGAGACGCGTGGCGAAGATTGCGCGAGTGATATTGCGAACATCAAGCTGAAGCACACGCAAGAGCTTGCGGGTACGGAGGTCGTGCTGGCCAACACGCCGGATTTTGACGGCGCGATCGAAGAGGGCTGGGCCAAGGCAGTCACCGCAATGATCAAAGGGATTACAGGCTCGGGCGAACGTGCGCGGCAGCCGAAGAAGATCGCGATCCTGCCCGGATGCAACCTCACTGTCGCCGACATCGAGCATATGCGTGACATGGTTGAAAGCTTTGGGCTCAAGCCGGTTATTCTGCCCGACATTTCAGGCTCGCTCGACGGTACGGTTCCTGACCGCTGGGTAGCGACCACATACGGCGGCACCAGCGTCGAAGACATTCGCGAGTTGGGCACGGCCATGCAATGCATCGCCATCGGTGAGCACATGCGCCGCCCGGCGAAAGCGCTGCACGGGTTGACCGGCGTGCCTTACGTGTTGTTCCAGTCACTGACTGGGCTGCAGGACACGGACCGCTTCGTGTCGCTGCTGTCTGCGATTTCGGGCGCGGCGGTACCGGCCCGCGTGCGCCGGCGCCGGGCGCAATTGCAGGACGCGATGCTCGACGGACATTTCCATTTCGGCGGCAAGAAAATTGCCATCGCTGCCGAACCAGACCAGCTGTTCCAACTTGCGACCTTCTTTGCTGGCCTCGGCTCCGAGATAGCCGCGGCCGTCACAACGACCGACAGGTCTAAAATTCTCGAGAAAGTCCCGGCGGTTTCGGTTCAGATCGGCGATCTCGGCGATCTGGAAAGTCTTGCCGTCGGTGCTGACCTGCTTGTCACGCATTCGCACGGGCGCCAAGCATCGGAGCGGCTCCGAATTCCGCTCATGCGCATCGGGTTCCCGGTCTTCGATCGACTAGGCAGCCAGCACAAGCTCGCAATTCTCTATCAGGGCACCCGCGACATGATCTTCGAGGTCGCCAGCATCTTCCAGGCCAACCAACACGCGCCCACTCCTGAGGCGCTTGATCCACTCCGTAATCGAGAAATATCACGATGAACGCTGTTCGCCGCCTCTCGCTGGTCAGTAGTGAGGTTTTCGCCCCGATGCCTGAACGACGTAAGGGCGCATTGCGCGTTGCGATCGCCACTCAGGACATGCAGGACCTCAACGCCCATTTCGGGTCGGCCAGGCGCTTTGCTGTCTACGACGTGACGCGCGAGGAATGGAATCTCGTAGAAGCCGTGGCCTTCGATGACGTGTCCGATGAAAGCGGGGAGCATCGGGCCGAGCGCGATGATCGCATCACGCCAAAGGTGGATGCGCTCAAGGGCTGTCAGATCCTGTTTTGTCTGGCAATTGGCGGCCCTTCGGCAGCCAAGCTTGTCGCGGCAAAAATCCACCCGATCAAAGTGGCGGAGCCCCAATCGATCCCACAGGTGCTCTTGCGCACGCAGATGATGCTCAGGACGTGTCCTCCGCCTTGGCTGCGCAAGGTGCTGGCGCGAGCGGGCATTGCCGAAAAGAAACCGTCCTTCGAGGACGAGGACTGAAAAGAGGAGGACGCCAATGCCTGACCCCGCAATCCCCCCAGCTGTCGCCGAAGACGAGGCGGCTCTTTGCACCCCGTTCGTCAAATGCCTCGTGCGGCTGATCCGTTCTCAGGATTCCTATGGCTCGTGGGAACGCAAAGCGGACGCTGAGCTGCTGGGCGACTTCATCATTACCAAGGAACAGCGCCGAGGGATCCCAATCATCGGAGATCCCGATCCCGACGTGCTGTGGAGGCTCGACAAGTACTACGCCGCCATCGGGCTTGCGATCGAGGAGCGCTGCGGCCTTATGGCATCGCCGATGATCCAGGTGAGCCATGAGGGTTTTGGTCGGGTGCTTTTCACGACCGGACGGCTGGTCGTTTTGTCCAAAACGCTGCGCGATGTCCACCGGTTTGGCTTCGAGACGCTCCTGAAGCTCGCCACGGCCGGTACGAAGCTGGTCGACGATGCGATTTCAGTCATCGAAACCTTTCCCCACGTGGCGCTGGCATGATGGGCGCGATTTTCGAGAAAGGCCATCATGACGGACCCGAGAAACTATGTTGGCCAGTCCCCTCGATCCAGGGACTCGAGGCCGACCAGGTTGTTGGGGTATCGCCGATGAAGAAGCCGCTGGTCCTGATCTGCTCGCAAGATGCCGAGTTCTATCTGCTCTACAGCCACATACTGGAGGTTGACGGTTTCAGCAGTGAGACGGCAGACGGCGCGAAGGCTGCGCTGGCCTTGGCCGAACAACGGGAGCTTCAGGCCGTAGTGCTGGATTGCGACCCAGCCAGCATAAACGGGTCCGCAATTTGCGCCCACCTCAAGCGGGAACCGCGCACCACCGACCTGCCTATCATCGCCCTGATCGCGCCTGGCGCCGAGCACCAGCACCTCGATCTCTTGAAGGCAGGCGTTGAGAGCTTTGTGCGGCCGGTGGCTCCGGCCAAGCTGCTCGACTGCCTGCGGGCGAGGCTCGGGCTGACCAAGCGTGGTCCGAACGGGGTTGAAAACGACAGTTGGATTTGTTGTGGAGGCCTGGAGATGAAGCTCGATGCCCATCGGGTTCGCGGTAATGGCCACGACATCCATCTCGGACGGATCGATTTCAACGTGCTGCGGCTTATGATTGAGGCCCCCGGCAAGGTCTTCAGCCGGGACGAGCTTATCGGGGCGGCCTGGCTGCCCAACATTCATGTCGGTGCACGCACCGTCGATGTCCATATCAGCCGAATCAGGAGGGCGCTGAAAACGGCCTTGCCCGGCAGCGTCATTCGCACCGTCAGGTCGGCCGGCTACTCGCTCGAGAAGCCGGACGACTGAAATCGGTGATCGAACGTGGTGCCGCTCTCTCTTCCTCCTGAGAGCGGTGTTGCCGCTTTGAGGCGCTCCTAACGAAGACCAGGAGAAGCAGGCAAATGGAATTTAAAAGCATATTCAGTGTGACGGGTGCTGATCATTCTGATGAGGACCTCACAACAGCTGCCGGACTGTGTGCCGAGGTCGGCGCGCACCTATCGGTACTCATTATACCGCCTCCATTGCTCTTGATGTCGTCTCCGCCCCCCGAATGGAATACAGGACGTGCACAGGCAATTGCAGTACCGAACTATCGATTTCAGCAAATCGAGAAATTTTCACAGGACGTGACCAGAATGGAAAGACGGTCCGCGGATATCCTCAAAAGGCTGAAAGCTATGTCGCTTTCCTGTGACGTTGACACCGACTATTGCGATCCGGCTAGCCTCGGTGAAGTGGCACGACAGCGGGCGCTCTGCGCTGACCTGACGATCGTTGGAGGAGACCTCCTCAACGATGAGACTCTCGGACCTCCTGTTGTCAACGGCTGCTTGTTCGATAGCGGAAAGCCGGTGCTCATCGTGCCGAAGGGCGTTAAGGCGACGCTGTCGCCTCGACGCGTGCTGGTCGGCTGGGATTCGCGTGTAGAGGCCTCGCGTGCGGTTCGGGAAGCTCTTAGTATCCTATCCGCTGCCAAGGAAGTCTGTGTCGCTATGGTCGATCCAAAGGCGCAAAACAACGGGAAAGGCGCGCAGTCTGGAGCTGACATCGCTGCCTATCTTACTCGGCACGGTGCTCGGGTCTCCGTTGACCTGCTTAAGAGCGCCGGCAAATCGGCGGGCACAGTGCTGACCCAGCACGCGAACGACATCTGTGCTGACATGATGGTTATGGGTGCTTATGGCAGCCGTGGGCTGCGTGAGCGGATTTTCGGCGGTCCGCCGAGCTGGAGCTTTGGGAAGACCACATTGCCGCTGTTTTTGGCTCGCTGATCAGCTCCGTAGGAACACCGATCAGGTCGTAGGACCGCCAACCAGTCCGAAGTCGTCGTCGGTTACCGGTCGGATTGCGGAGACATGGCTGGATCCGCGAACATCTTGCGACGCTTGTCAGAGCCAAACCGGACGCCTCGACTGCTTCACGACGCTCTCGTGAACCAACTCGTGCGAGATCGTCCGCAACGGGCAGTAAAGACGAACGGCTGCAGCAGACCGCAGCCAAGCCACAGGGCGGGTGTACCAGGAGACCCCGCCTCGTGCGCGAACCCTGTTGGAAGGCCCCTTATCAGTACCCGGACGCGCGTCAAATCGGCGGCTGTCCCTGTCAGCCTGCGGTGTGCAAGGGCCGCTGCCGCGGAGCTTCCCCTGCCCGATCGTCGGGCGTGCGACAATGTCGGATTCCAGACGAGCTGGAACTGCGCGAACTCGTTGGTTTGACAGGTCTTTATCCGGCACGCCGCATGCATGGGAGTCTCCGAAAGCATTAAGAGCCGTTATCCATGGTTACGCCCCTCGAAAGAAAGAGCCGCTTCCGTCGTGGCAGGGAAACAGCCACTCCTGGGGTGGAGGCCGGCGCTAGAAGCCGCCGTAAGATCCGGAAGAGCCGCGCGACAGCATCACACACTTTCCTTCTGCTCTTGGGTTCGGATCACGCCGCGCCGCTGTCGATGCCGCCGACATTGAGCCCAAGACCTGGAAGGCGGCACACGCTTTTGCTGTCCTCTCAGTCGGGACCGCGGCTCAAGCATGCCTGTGAGGTTCGCATTGCTCAATGCCCGGCAATCGACGTCAACATGCCGCTGAGTTGGAAAACACTCCTAGAGGAGTAAGGATAAGTGGACCTCTTTTGTATTGGTGTGGGTGCTGGACCATCTAATTTGAGCCTTGCGTGTCAGATACAGGAAGAGATTGCGCAAGGGGCACTGTTCCTGGACCGGGAGGTCGATTTCCGAGGACATCCAGGCAGCGCTTTCGATTGCGCGGAGCTCCAGGTCGGCCACTTCCAGGATCTGGTTACTCTGGTCAATCCGCGATCAGCCTACACATTCGTAAACTACCTCCACGAGAACGGGCGTCTTTACAATTTCCTCAATGCGCAATTTCACGGGGTGCTTAGAGCCGAGTTCGCCCAATATCTCAACTGGGCGTTCCAGAAGAATCCGCTTGTCCGTGGCGGCGAGGCCGTTCGCGAAATCCGCTTTGACGGCGAGTTTCGCGTGCGGACGGACAACGCGGTCCTTGATGCAAGAAACCTCGTCATCGACATAGGCAAGCAGGCGCAAATTCCGCCTCAGTTTCATGGCTGGACTGGACCCAACCTGTTCCACTCATCTGAGTTGGCCCACATCAATCCTGAGGTGCAAAAAAAGCATGTCTGCGTTGTTGGCGGCGGACAGTCGGGAGCCGAGCTGCTACTGCACCTTGTCGGCCGGCCGAAAGAACGGCGGCCCGCGGCGATCACATGGGTCTTGACGCGCGAGATGCCTTTCGACGACCACGCGTTCACAAACGGGCTGTTCACGCCATGCTTCTCGGATCGTTTTGCTGCGATGAGCGAGGTGCATCGACAGCTGTTCCTGCGGCGTTTCGCGCTTGCCTCCGAGGGCATTTCAGAAAGCAAGTTGCGCGCGGTCTATCAGGCGCTCTACCACCACGCCTTTCTCGAGCCACACCAATGCGAGATCACATTGCGGCCAAGTTGCAACGTGTCGCGCTGCATCAATGCCGGAGCAGGGCACAGGCTCACGCTGCAACGCGGCTTGGACAACATCGGAGAAGTAACCGCCGATATCGTCATCCTGGCCACCGGGTACGAGAAACCGCTGCCGGGTTTCCTAGAACCGATCGCAGATCGCCTCGAACAGATCGGCAATGAGCTCGCCATCGGCGAGGATTTTTCGGTGTACTGGGACGGACCGCGAGACCGACGCCTTTTCGTTCAGAACGCCTGCCTTGGACAGCGCGGGCTGGCTGATCCGAACTTTGGGCTGCTGGCCTGGCGAGCGCGCCGCATCCTTGACAGCCTTCTGCGGCGCGCGCCATGCGCCAATCCCGAGCATCTAGGGTTCATCAACCGTCCCTTGACGGAGTGCTGGCCCGACCTCGGAGTCGAACAAATGGGCAGCGGGATATGATTCGTCGATATTGATGATCGGCGGTGGCATTCAGGAAAGATTTCCGCCTCTGGCGGCAAAAGCGGGACGAGCAATATTCCTACGGCGTCAGATCGCTCTGCTCGCGCTTGAGCAAGGTAGCGTCGCGCGACTCCTGCTTGGCGTGAAACAGCAAAGGGCATTCAATCACGATGCAGCTTTACGTGCTGTCGGGCTCAACGCCACGTGGATCGAGCCCAACGCCGCCGTTGGCAACCGCGACGCGAATTATGACGCCGGGCCACATGCGGCGGTGGCTGCAAGGGTACCGAGCCTCTCCCGCACTTTCGACCCCATCGCCGAAGTGCGACTACTCCAGGACGCCGAAGCCGGTCTTATCGCCAGCGGGCCAGCCAAACTCTCACCTTCCTAAACGGCAGCCGCTAAGGTGAGCCGTCGAAAGCCGACATTCAGGTTAACGTCAGCTGGCCGTGTTAGGGCTCGCTTATTCAAGGCGGTACCGGCGCTTGCCGAAGCTAAGAAGGGTTGGCATGCCCTTTGCCGTGCTTGATGTGCGGCAACACGGTGAGAGCTCCGCTGAAGCAAGCGAGAGGGAGCAATGCCCTCGAGACCGTGTCCGATTTTGACTGGAAAATATTCCGCGACAAAAGAGACGAAAGGTGTGGAATGACTTTGGACACCAAGATGGAACTGCGTATGGGGTCCCCGGCTCCTGCGCTGAAAGTGGAGAACTGGCTGCGTGGCGAGCCCCTCACGAGCCTTCGGCCCGGCAAGGTCTACCTCGTTGAATTTTGGGCGACTTGGTGCCGACCATGTGTCCACGCCATGCCCCATTTGATCGAACTGCAGGAGAAATATAAAGACAGCGGATTTGAGATTATCGGAGTCGCAGCTTGCGAAAAGGCTGCAACCGCGGACGAAGCGCGGACCAACGTGGATGCCTGGCTGACCGAGAAGTTCCCGAATCTGAATTATCGGACAGCGTTCGATTGCACTGGCGAAATGAAAAAGCTCTGGCTGGAACCCAGCTCTTCGTTCGGGATTCCCACCTCGTTCGTGGTCGACCGCGACGGCCACATCGCTTATATCGGCCACCCGGCACCTCTCGATGACGTTTTGCCGAAAGTCCTTAACGGCAGCTGGCGCAGCAGCTATGAAGCGAAAGCCGTCGATGCAAAGCGAATCTCGCGTGTGCGCGAATCGTCGCTGAGTCAGCCGATATACGCCAAACTTGGGCCGGCGATGCAGGACGAGGATTGGGCAGCGGCACTATTGGCCATCGAAGAAGGCCTCGCCGTGATGCCAGACTCTTTTGATTTTCGGCGGGTTCATGCGGATATTCTGCTTCACAAGCTGCGCGACATCAAAACCGGCTTGCCGCTTATGCGCGAATTGGTCGAGGACGCGATCAACAAAAAGTTCGAAGCGATGTCTTGGGTGGTGATGGCGCTGAACCAACTCTTCCATCCCACGATCGACAACTCCCATCTTCCGCATGATGATCGCTTTGCGATGGGCAAGGAGCTCTCCGAACAGATCCTGGAACTTAATCCTCCGCAAGGCGATGGAGACTTTAAATTCGGGTGTTACTTTCCGGTCGCTCAGTATTATTACGAGAGCGGCAACAAGGACCGGGCGATCGAGTTGATCGAGGTGGCAATCAAATCGCTGGACCATTCGGAGCCAGTGCCGGACCAAACCAAACAGCGCTACCTCACCTCGTTGCTCCAAGCCCTGGCCAACTACACGGGTGAGCCTGCCTGTCACGCGGGTCTCTGTGTGGCTCCGCAAAACAAGACTTCCGAAACTCAAAACGCTGTCACTTCCTGAGCAAGGATCGCGAAGGGCATGACAATTGGAATTGAACACCGGCAAATCCGCCCGCCCAGGCGCACTTCGCAGCAATAACGTCGATGCCGCAAAAGTGCGCGGCTTGCGGCAGGTGGAATTTCCATTGCGTTTACCTCGGGTCGAACCGCGGCGCAGGCGTTCGCGCCGCGGTGAAAGGTCTCGCATTGGTGGACGTGCTCGAGGTCGGCCACGGGACACTGTTGCGTGGGATCGGCTCGCCCAAGCCATTCCCCGCCCACGCAAGCGCCCGAACCACACATCGCAGAAAAAGAGATCGTCCTTCAAGAGGAGTACTGAAATTGGGGAAAAGCGAAATTCCTCATGAACCGGTTGGCCCTGCTGTCCACGGGGACGACGAGGCCCTTGCTTCCCCGTTCGTCAAATGCCTCCTGCGGCTCATTCGTACTCAGGATTCCTTCGGCTTATGGGAAGGCCATTCGGATGCCGAGCTGCTGGCCGAGTTCATCATCACCAAGC